>JAYTOS010000168.1:0-2979 GCA_043747705.1 Bacteroidota bacterium | reverse complement strand
AAGCGGCATTGAGCCAACGCCATCTAAAAACTGCGAAATGGTTTGTACCGATTCAATTAATAATACCACACCGAGTATCTGCGCCAGCCATTTAAAAAGATCCGCACGGCCATTAAGTAGTATGCTGATATTAAAATAAGCAATGATGGTGGCAATGATACGTACATAACATACCCATGATTCTGTTGGATTGATGGCTACAAAGGACGAAAGCCCTGCCAAAATAAAAAAAGCAAGGTATAGTTTCGAAAAAGTATTTCTGAATAAGGTAGTGGCAGCTAAATCGTATGTATCTTTTTGAGAAAGTATATATATAATAACGATAAAATCTACAATTACTATATACAGCCACTGCGACCCCATTGCATCATACGCGCCAAAATCCGGGATAAAATGAACACCTAAATAAAAAAGGCAAAATATAACCGGAATAAGTGCAGAAACCCTTAACGAAAGCGGTTGGCTTTTTTTTACGTTAGTGATACTTTCCGGTTTAATGGTTGCTTTTGCCGTATTTTTTTTAGCCATTGTGTTAGTGTTGCAGTAAAATTATCAAAATGGTTGAATTGAAAACTTCTAAATATATGGTTTATAGAGACGTGACTATTATATACTGCCACCAATCCGGTAACGTAAACTTCCCAATCCAGGGAAAATTGTTTACGAGGGATAGTTTTTCGGGAAATGAAAGGCCTTGTATATTCCAAAAATGTGGATAAACCCTCAGTTGCCCCGGTTTTGGGTATATTTCTCGGTATTTATTTAGGAAATTCACAAAAAATCCTTTTAAATACTTGTCTGTTCAGTTACAGGCTCTTACCTTTGCAACCCCAATCAGAAAATTGGGTTTTGACTATGTCTCAACGAATCAGGATCAAATTACAATCATACGATCACAATCTGGTAGATAAATCTGCTGAAAAGATCGTAAAAACTGTCCGCAGTACAGGTGCAGTCGTAACAGGACCCATTCCTTTGCCTACGCATAAGCGAATTTTTACTGTTCTGCGTTCACCGCACGTTAATAAGAAAAGTCGTGAGCAATTTCAATTGTGTACGCACAAACGCTTATTGGACATCTATACTTCTTCTTCAAGAACGGTAGATGCGTTGAGTAAGTTGGATCTTCCTTCCGGCGTGGAAGTTGAGATTAAGGCCTGATAAGCCACAAGCTTCAAGCCGCAGGGTAACAAGCATTAGTTCTTAATAATATAATCATCTGCCAATCTTTACTGAGAAAGCAGCTCTGGTTCGAAATAACGGTCCGGATCGAAATTGAAAGGATTGATAATATCAATCCTTTCAAAATCATAAAAATCTGCGATCACAACATATAAACAGGCCCTTCGAGGTTTGTTTGCTATCGGTACTTCCCATTTCGAATTTACTTCGGGAAACAACGGAAAAGGTCGATAGAAAACAAGGATTGAATCCCGATTTCATCATCGGGATGTCCTCACAACCACGCGGGGCTATAAACCGCAAACGATGAAAGGTATTATTGGTAAAAAAATCGGAATGACCAGCATCTTTTCTGTAGATGGCAAGCAAACAGCTTGTACAATCATAGAAGCTGGCCCATGTACAGTAACCCAGGTTAAGACTGCAGAGTCTGACGGGTACACCGCATTGCAACTGGCATTCGGTGACAAGAAAGAAAAACACTCCACAAAATCTGAACTCAACCACTTCGCTAAAGCGCAAACTGCAGCTAAGAAATTCGTAAAAGAGTTCCGCAATTATTCCATAGAAAAAGCATTAGGTGAAACCATTACAGTAGACATTTTCACTGAGGGTGATGATGTTGAAGTAGTCGGTACCACCAAGGGTAAAGGTTTCCAGGGTGTTGTAAAACGTCATGGTTTCTCCGGAGTAGGTGAAGCAACCCACGGACAGCATGACCGTTCAAGGGCACCGGGATCAATCGGTGGTTCATCCTACCCGGCAAGGGTATTTAAAGGAATGAGGATGGGCGGCCGTATGGGTGGTGACCGTGTGAAAATGAAGGGTTTGAAAGTGGTTAAAATATTCCCTGAAAAGAATTATATATTGATCAGTGGTTCGGTTCCTGGCCATAACGGTTCAATCGTTTTAATCCAGAAGTAATCACCATTTTAATTGAAATGACCATGCAAGTAGATGTATTAGACATAAAAGGACAGAAAACCGGCAGAACGGTTGAATTACCTGCTGATATATTTGGTATCGAGCCGAATGATCACGTGATTTACCTCGCTGTTAAACAGTATTTGGCTCAGGGCCGTCAGGGTACACACAAAGTGAAAACCCGTGCTGAAGTTCAGGGTGCAAGCCGTAAACTTCATAAGCAGAAAGGAACCGGCGGTGCCCGTAAAGGTAATATCCGTAACCCTTTGTATAAAGGCGGTGGTACCATATTCGGACCAAAACCACACTCTTACGATTTTAAATTGAATCGTAAAGTGAAGGACCTGGCTAAGATCTCTGCTTTGAGTTATAAAGCAAAAGACAGTGCTATTTATGTGATAGAAGATATTAACATGGATACACCGAAGACCAAGGCGGTGGTTGAGATCATGAACAGCCTGAACCTGGCCGATAAAAAAACATTGATCGTGTTACCTGAATACAATGACAACCTGTATTTGAGCACACGTAATATACCGAACATAACCAGTTCATTACTTGCCGATATCAACACTTATGAGATCATGAATGCTGATGTACTGGTAATCACTGAAAATACCGCCAAGATCTTCGTAGATGAAGAAGAAGGTGTAGAAGCTTAATTTAAGTAAAACGTTTCAAACAGATACAAATGAAACTGACTGAAGTATTGATAAAGCCCATTTTAACTGAGAAAGCAAATGCTCAACAGGAAAAACTCAGAAGGTATGCTTTTAAAGTAGACCGCAGGGCCAACAAACTGGAAATTAAAAAAGCAGTAGAAGATTTCTACGGAGTTAGTGTGGTTGATGTAAACACGGCTGTAGTTCCCGG
>JAYTOS010000167.1:0-2518 GCA_043747705.1 Bacteroidota bacterium | reverse complement strand
GGATTAACAACCGTCCGGAGTGGATGGTAATGCAATTCATACCGGTTATTCCACCCGAATTACGTCCGCTGGTTCCTTTGGATGGTGGCCGTTTTGCATCTTCTGATTTGAACGATTTATATCGTCGTGTTATTATCCGTAACAACCGTTTAAAAAGATTATTGGAAATTAAAGCGCCTGAAGTTATTCTTCGTAATGAAAAAAGGATGTTGCAGGAAGCGATAGATTCATTGTTTGATAACAGCCGTAAATCAAATGCTGTAAAAGCAGAAGGTGGACGTGCATTGAAATCATTAAGTGATGTATTGAAAGGTAAGCAGGGACGTTTCCGTCAGAATTTGTTAGGAAAGCGTGTTGATTATTCCGGTCGTTCGGTAATTGTTGTAGGGCCCGAGTTAAAAATGCATGAGTGTGGTTTACCAAAAGATATGGCGGCAGAATTATTTAAGCCGTTTATTATTCGTAAACTTATTGAAAGAGGTATTGTAAAAACTGTAAAGAGTGCCCGTAAACTGGTTGATAAAAAAGAAGCCATCATTTGGGATATTCTTGAAAATATTTTAAAGGGTCACCCGGTCATGTTGAACAGGGCCCCAACACTTCACCGTTTGTCAATCCAGGCGTTTCAGCCAAAATTAATCGAGGGTAAAGCGATACAGTTACATCCGTTGGTAACCACGGCCTTCAACGCCGATTTTGATGGTGATCAGATGGCGGTTCACGTGCCTTTAAGCAGTGCTGCTGTTTTAGAAGCCCAGTTACTGATGCTTTCTTCTCATAACATTTTAAACCCGCAGAATGGTACGCCAATCACCCTTCCTTCTCAGGACATGGTACTTGGTTTGTATTACATCACCAAGGGTAAAAAATCAACACCCGAAGAAAAAGTAAAAGGCGAAGGCAAATCTTTTTATTCTGCTGAAGAAGTAATCATTGCTTACAATGAAAAAGTAATTGATCTTCATGCCAACATAAAAGTAAAAGCCGACTTCCGTAACCCGGATGGTTCGTTAACCAATAAATTAATTGAAACAACTGTAGGCCGTGTAATCTTTAATCAGCACGTTCCAAAAACAGTAGGTTTTATCAATGCATTGTTAACCAAGAAAGCATTGCGTGAAATTATCGGTGATATTATTAAATGGACAAGTGTTCCTATCACTGCTAAATTTTTGGATGATATTAAAACACTGGGATACCGCATGGCATTCCGTGGTGGATTATCGTTCAACATCAATGACCTGATCATTCCGGAAGTTAAAGCCATGTTGGTAGAGAATGCTCAAACAGAAGTTGCAGAGGTTTGGGATAATTACAATATGGGTTTAATTACCAACAACGAGCGTTATAACCAGATCATCGATATCTGGAGCCGTGTGGATACCAAAGTAACCGAAACATTGATACAGGAATTGGCAGCAAATAAACAAGGGTTTAACTCTGTTTATATGATGCTTGATAGTGGTGCCCGTGGTAGCAAGCAGCAGATTAAGCAGCTTGCCGGATTAAGAGGTTTGATGGCTAAGCCACGTAAATCTGGTTCATCAGGCAGTGAGATTATTGAGAATCCGATTCTTGCCAACTTTAAAGATGGTTTAAGTGTATTGGAATACTTTATCTCAACCCATGGTGCCCGTAAAGGTTTGGCCGATACGGCTCTGAAAACAGCGGATGCCGGTTACTTAACCCGTCGTTTGGTGGATGTTAGTCAGGATGTGGTTATTAATGAAGAAGATTGTGGAACACTGCGTGGTATTGCAACTTCAGCATTAAAAGATAATGAAGATATTATTGAAGCATTGAGCGACAGGATTGAAGGCCGCATGTCATTGCATGATGTTTTCCATCCTGCTACAGAAGAGTTATTGATTAGTGGCGGAGAAGAAATCAGTGCAGAGATGGCAAAACTGATTGATGAAAGCGGTATTGATACTGTTGAAATACGTTCGGTATTAACCTGCGAAAGCAAGCGTGGTGTTTGTGTAAGATGTTATGGTAAAAACCTGGCATCGGGTATGCTGGCACAGCGTGGCGATGCTGTGGGTATTATTGCAGCACAATCAATTGGTGAGCCTGGAACACAGTTGACACTTCGTACTTTTCACGTGGGTGGTGTGGCAGGTTCTGCATCAGTAGAATCTACATTGCCTGCTAAGTTTGATGGTACTTTACAGTTTGATGGTTTACGTACAGTACATACCGAAGATGCAAATGGTAAAAAGATAAATGTGGTTATTGGCCGTACCGGTGAGATCAGAAATATTGATGTAAAGAGTGATCGTTTATTAAACACTTCTCATATTCCTTATGGCTCTGTTCTTAATGTAAAAGACGGACAGAAAGTTACCAAAGGCGATATTATTTGTACATGGGATCCGTTTAACAATGTAATTGTTGCTGAAGTACATGGTAAAATTCATTTTGAAAGTTTGATAGAAGGTATTACTTATCGTGATGAAGCAGATGAACAAACCGGTCACCGTGAAAAAGTGGTTATCGAAACAAAAGATAAAACCAA
>JAYTOS010000166.1:0-2671 GCA_043747705.1 Bacteroidota bacterium | reverse complement strand
TAAAGCAAGTGCGGTTATCCTGCTAACCATACCGGTTATTTTATGCCTGGCCATCATCTGCCTGTTTGCCTATGGGCAAACCCTGAACATTATGACGCTGGGCGCTATTGCCGCGGCCATCGGCTTAATTATTGACGATGCCATTGTAGTAGTAGAACAGATCCACCGCACACATGAAGAGCATCCCGAAGAACCCACCACCGCGCTGATACAAAAAGCTATCAAATATCTATTACCGGCCATGATAGGCTCTTCACTTAGTACCATTGTTATTTTTCTACCGTTTGTATTAATGAGCGGCGTTGCCGGTGCTTATTTTAAAGTGATGACAGATACGATGATCATTACATTAGTTTGTTCCTTTTTTGTAACATGGATCGTATTACCTGTTATTTATTTACTATTTACAAGAAAGGCCGGCGAAGTTAATGCGCTTGGTAAAAAAACGAAACCGCATAATGTAAAGAACCAGCGTTGGGTAGGTTTTTTTATCAGGAGGCCTTATCTGAGTTTTATCATAATACTCGTTTTAGGTTTTTCTGTGTATTATATCTATCCAAAATTAGAAACTGGCTTTCTACCTGAAATGGATGAAGGCAGTATTGTACTCGATTACAATTCTCCTCCAGGCACATCATTAGAAGAAACGGACCGCATATTACACCAGGTTGAAAAAATATTGGTTACAGTACCAGAAGTGGAAGCTTATAGCCGGAGAACCGGAACACAGATGGGTTTCTTTATTACAGAACCGAACCGCGGCGATTATCTGATCCAGTTAAAAAAGAAAAGGGATAAAACAACCGAAGAAGTGATCAGCGATATCCGCAAACAGGTAGAAGCTTCACAACCAGCACTCCGTATAGATTTTGGGGAGGTGATCGGCGATATGCTTGGCGACCTGATGACCTCTGTACAACCGGTAGAAGTAAAAATATTTGGTAATGATATCCCTAAACTACAGGAGTTATCTAAAAAAGTAGCCGCCGTGGTTACCCATGTAGAAGGTGCGGCAGATGTATTTAATGGCATTGTGATCGCGGGACCATCTATTAATATTGAACCCAATGCCACAACACTGGCACAGTTTGGTATTACACCGGCCAATTTACAGTACCAGTTACAATCATCGCTGGAAGGAAATATTGTAGGTACAGTTTATGATAAAGACCAGCTTAGTAATATACGCCTGGTTTATCCGGGTAATAAAACATTGAGTGTAGCTGATATTGATAAAACACCCGTATTCCTGCCCAATGGTAAATTAAAACCGATTAATCAACTGGCAGATGTACATATTAATACGGGGGATGCAGAAATTGAACGGGAGAACCTGCAATCGATGGGCGTAGTAACGGCACGTTTGGAAAAACGCGACCTGGGAAGCGTGATCAAAGACATACAGGCAGAAGTAACCAAAAATATCAGCCTTCCGCAAGGATATGCTATTGTTTACGGTGGTGCTTACGCTGATCAGCAACAATCTTTTAAAGAATTATTGATGATCCTTATCACATCCAGTTTATTGGTGTTTGGGGTGATACTATTTTTATTTAAAGATTTTAAAATTGCTTTTATCATTCTGCTCATTGCCGTATTGGGTATTAGCGGCAGCTATATGGGTTTATATTTTACACATACTCCATTGAATGTAGGCAGTTATACCGGTTTGATTATGATCGTAGGTATTATCGGGGAGAATGCCATTTTTACTTTTTTACAGTTTAAGGAATCATTAAAATTATCCAATGATACAGACCAGGCGGTGATCTATTCCATCTCAACACGTTTACGTCCCAAATTAATGACAGCCCTTGGTGCCATCATTGCCCTAATGCCCATTGCTTTGGGAATAGGCACGGGTGCACAGTTGCATCAACCCCTGGCTATTTCGGTGATTGGCGGATTTATTGTGGCCATTCCCCTGCTGCTGATTGTACTGCCCACCCTGATCCGCTTATTCTTTAAAACCAAACCCTTTACTCCGTGAACCTCTACGCCCTCTGCGATCTCCGAGTTGAAAAAAATACCAAAGCTTTAGTGGTGCTTTTAACACGGAGATCGCAGCGTATAGGGAGTTACACAGAGAAGGGGGTATAAAACTTCAGAATTTCTACAAAATGGGGAATTAGATTTGAATTATCATTAAAAATTAAGCTATGAAAAAGATTATTGTTGCCTTAACCTTATGTGTGTCTGTTGCGGTATTTGCCCAAAAATCAGATGCCCCCGCAGTAGCCAAAGCGGCTTTTGCCAAAGCCTATCCCGCTGCCACCAAAGTGAAATGGGAAAAAGAAGATGGAAATTACGAGGTGACCTTTGTTGACAAAGGCAATGAACTGTCTGCAGTTTACAATGCAAAAGGTGTATTACAGGAATCAGAGCATGAGATCAAAGTAAGTGAGTTACCGGCGGCTGTTACTGCCTATATGAAAGATCATTACAAAGGCATCACCGTAAAAGGCGCGGCCAAAATAACAAAAGCCGATGGCAGTATTAATTATGAAGCTGCTATTAAAGGAAAAGATGTACTTTTTGATGCGAATGGCAAGTTTATTAAGGAAGCGAAAGACTAAGTAAAGTTAAAAATCAAAAGTAAAAGTCAAAAACGATTTTTTTTGACTTTTACTTTTTATACAATCACCTATAACAACCCTATCATGAAACACAG
>JAYTOS010000165.1:0-3146 GCA_043747705.1 Bacteroidota bacterium | reverse complement strand
TCACGATTGACGAATTACAAGTTCCCTTTCTTCATTTCTTCCACTGCATGGTTGGCTGCACGTGCTGTGATAGCCATGAAAGTGAGAGAAGGGTTTTGCGTACTGGTTGATACCATAGATGCCCCATCTGTTACAAAAACATTCTTACACTGGTGCAATTGATTCCAGGCGTTAAGCATAGATGTTTTGGGGTCTTTACCCATACGTACACCACCCATCTCATGAATATCGAGGCCGGGAGCCTGTTTACTATCGCGCGGGTTGATATCTGTACAACCGGCTTTATGCAGCATCTCCTGCCCCTGTGCTAAAAAATCTTTTAGTATTTTTTCATCGTTATCATCATAATCAACTGAAGTAATGAGTTGTGGAATACCCCAGGCATCCTGCTGGTCTTTGCTTAACCGTACATGATTTTTTTCTTTCGGAATGGTTTCCCCCTGCATCATCATATAAATATTCCAGCCACCGGCTTCGGTCATAGCATCTTTGTATTCACCGCCAATACCTTCTGCACCGGCCCTCCCGCGACCGGCAGTGAAATGTACCATGTATCCGCGCAGAAAATCCATTTCCTGTTTATATACATTTCTAAAATTGGGCATCATAGCAGCGGTAGGCCTTCTGCCATAATAATATTTGTCTTTGGGGCCGTCGTATGATGCCGTAAGACTACCACGATAATTATGAAAAGCTATGTATTTACCCAGCAAGCCATTATCATTCCCTAATCCATTGGGGAAACGATTGGAAGTAGAGTTGAGTAAAATCAAGTTGGTATTTAAACAGGCCGCATTAACAAAAATAATACGGGCAAAATATTCGGTTGCTTTTTTGGTTACTGAATCAATCACCCTTACACCTGTTGCTTTCTGTTTGGCTTCATCGTAAATAATTGAATGTACCACAGAATTGGTACGCATGGTAAGGTTGCCTGTTTTCTGTGCCCATGGAATAGTAGACGAATTGGAACTGAAATATCCACCAAACGGGCAACCCCGCTCACACAAACTTCTTGCCTGGCACTGTGTGCGGCCCTGTTGTATATGTATGTCGCGTGGTTCGGTTAAATGCGCGCAACGTCCTTGCACTACATACCTGTCCTTGTATTGCGACATTATTTTTTGTTGCATTTCTTTCTCTACGCAATTCATTTCCCATGGAGGCAGGAAATCGCCATCGGGTAAGGTTTCCAGGCCGTCCTTATTTCCGCTGATACCGGCAAACCTTTCCACATGGGTGTACCAGGGTGCAAGGTCTTCATAACGTATAGGCCAATCCACAGCAAAACCATCGCGGGCAGGGCCTTCAAAATCGTATTTGCTCCAGCGTTGGGTTTGTCTTGCCCATAATAAAGATTTACCACCCACCTGGTAACCACGAATCCAATCGAATGGTTTTTCCTGTATGTATGGGTGCTCTTTGTCTTTTACAAAAAAATGTTCACTTGCTTCGCTGTAGGCATAGCATTTATTGAGGATGGGATTTTCTTTGGCTGTGGAAGGAATAATTTTACCCCGATGCGGAAAGTCCCAGGGATTTTTTGTAGCGGTAGGATAGTCTTTTATATGTACAACATCCTTTCCTCTTTCCAACAGTAATGTTTTCAAACCATGTTCACAAAGTTCCTTGGCCGACCAGCCACCGCTGATACCCGAACCGATTACTATTGCATCAAAAGTATTTTTGGCAGCATGGGTATCCTTCATACTGTTACGGGAAGAATCAGTTGGCATAGCAGGTTACTTTAGTTAGGTATAGAGTGAGTTTTGAAGTTACAGATTTTATAAATACAAAAGCTGCAAAGAAGTTTTCTTTACAGCTTTATATCAGCCATTTTTTCGATCTTTTTTAGCCTTATCAATATGAATGCACAGTCACTTTGTTAGTAGCTATCGCTTAATGAGAATACCGGTTTCCTATACATCCACTGCCCACCTGTAAAATCTGGCACTTCTACAGTTTGGTTGCCCAGTTCAATAGACCTTTCGCTTAATGGGGTAATGGAACTCCAGGCGGCGGCATCGTATACATCCATGGGTGTAGGTGTTTTGCGTTTGATGGATTCTACGAAAGCATGGATCACAAAGAAATCCATTCCGCCATGACCGGCACCTTCTGTATCCTTGCTCCACCTTTGCCATAATGGGTGATCATATTTATCCAACCATGTTTTGGCATCATCCCACTGGTGCCCCTTGGCAGATTTTTCCTGGATATAAATACCCTTATTCACATCCATCCACAAACCTTCTGTACCCTGTACCCTGAAGCCTAATGAATACGGACGGGGCAGATTCGTATCATGTTGCAATAAAATAGTTTCACCATTAGCACAATTGATGGATGTGGTTACCACATCACCCAGCTTAAAATTCACTTTTGCATTAGGATGGCTTTCACCACCCTGTTTTACAATATGGTTATGCAGACCCCTTGCTTTTGATGAAAAGGAACAAAGCGAAAGGAAACGGTTGCCCCTGTTGATATTCGCATAATGCGCTATAGGCCCGATGCCATGCGTTGGGTAGAGGTCGCCATTACGATGCACAGAATGTTCGGTACGCCAATGCGCTTCTGAATAGGCTTTCTCGCCAAATTCAACGCCATGGCCATACATGTTAACCCCATCATTAAATTTCACTTCACGCAGATCGTGCTGGTAGCCACCCTGTAAATGAATGATCTCACCAAACATACCCTGACGTACCATATTCAATACTGCCATAACATCCCGGCGATAGCAAACATTTTCCATCATCATCACATGGGCATTATTTTTTTCTGCGGTTTTTACCACATCCCAATGATCGTCTAATGTAATTCCTAAAATAACTTCAGTACCCACGTATTTTATACCAGCATCCAATGCACCCATGATCATGGGTTTATGTAATTCCCATGGCGTAACAATCAATACACCATCCAGGCCTTTTATCTCCAATAATTTTTTCCAGGCATTCACATCACCGGTAAATACCTGTGGCATTTTCTTACCGGATTTGGTGATCATTTCTTTGGCAATTGTCAACGCCCTGTCTTCTATTTCACAAATAGCCACCAGTTCAACATCATCCCTTCTCAATACAAGGTCAAGATGGTTTTGTCCGCGGGCACCTACGCCAATAATCGCCAGCCTCACTTTT
>JAYTOS010000164.1:0-15518 GCA_043747705.1 Bacteroidota bacterium | reverse complement strand
ATTTTTTATTTACCTCCATACTCACCACATCTAAATATTATCGAAAGGCTTTGGAAAGAAATGAAGGCACGATGGATACAAGTAAAAGACTATGAAAATAATGACCAATTATTTTATGCTACAAAGCTCATTTTAAGCGCAATTGGAAACGAATTGGTTATCAATTTTCAAAAGAAAATAAATACAACCTAATTTTGAATGACTACTTAACTTGAGTAATAATATATATACCATGCAGGGGCAATTCATTACAATCTTTATCGCCCTTGTTTACATTGGTAATATCAATCCACAAAATAACAGTGAGGTGGTTAAAGGGGAATGGCCTACCCAACTTTTTTTTACTGATATGAATGGCAGCTCTTTTGAAAACAAGTATACCGAAATAAATAATTCCCCCTATTTTAATGAAGTATATAAGTTTGCAGATATTAAATTAAGAAAAGGACGTGTATTTAATAATATGAAAACCAGGATAAACCTGGTTATTCAGGCAGCCCATATTATATTCTCCAACGGCATAGAGTTAGATATAGAACCCGGAACGGCAAAAGAAATAAGGTATGCCGATACTACAAAAGAAGGAATTATTTTTTACAAATTTCAAACCGGCTTTCCCCCTATCGACAGACAAACCGGGGATAATTTTTACCGGATACTGGGTGAAGGGCGATGTAGTTTTATTAAATCGATTCTTAAAAAACAGGTAGAAAGTAAAAACGTAGTATTTGGTGAAATGGCCAAAGAGTACGAGACCATTGAAGATTACTACCTGTTTGCAAAAGGGGGAATGAAAAAAATAAAAATGGACAGAGAGTTCATTCTTGCAGCGTTATCAGACAAGCAAACAGAGATGAATGAATTTACCCGGGCTAATAACACCAATTTTAAAAATATTGATCAACTGATCAAACTGTTTAATTATTATAACTCTTTATAGGAATTCCGCGGCATAAAAAAACCGGACTGATTGGCCCGGTTTTGTACATACTAAATATTAGAATTTTATTTCTTCCTCATGTTCATTAAAAAACTTAAACTCAATTAAGTGATAATTGGTATTTGCCTGCGCCTTTAAATTAGTTTTATACTTGCGTTTCCATTTTTTGATGATAGAAGTAAAGAATCCCTTGGTTAAATGCGAGTATAAGATCGGATGAACAACTAATGTAAGGTTCTTATGGCCATGGGTAACCAAATAATACAAACGTTTCTCCATTTCATCCTCCAGTAACAGGGTAGAGGTTATTTTTCCGGTTCCGTTACAGGCAGGACAGGCTTCTGAAGTGATTATGTTTACTTCAGGCCGCATACGCTGCCTGGTTATTTGCGATAAGCCAAATTTCGAAATGGGTAATACAGAATGTTTGGCCCGGTCTGTCTTCATAAACCCCTCCATGGCATCCTGCACTTTGCGTTTGTTATCAGGCAACTTCATATCAATAAAGTCAACCACAATAATACCACCTATATCTCTCAACCGTAACTGGCGCGCAATTTCTTCAGCTGCTTCTAGGTTTGTTTCGAGGGCATTGTCTTCCTGGTTATTGCTTACACTTTTATAGCCGCTGTTTACATCTACTACGTGCAGCGCTTCTGTATGTTCAATAATCAGATAGGCACCACTCGGTAAATTCACGGTTTTTCCGAAAGATGATTTTACCTGTTTAGTTACCCCAAACTGGTCAAATATGGGCAAGCCATTTTGGTAAAAAGATACGATATCAATTTTATCAGGGGCAATACGCTGAATATAACTCTGCGTAACCTCGAAAAGATTTTTATCATTGACCACTACCTTATTAAAGTCTGCACTTAACAGGTCGCGAAGTATGCTGGTTGTTTTGTTTTCTTCACTCAGTATCCTCACCGGAGCTATAGCACCTTTCAAATTTCTTTTGATGCTTTTCCAGGTTTCTTCCAGTGCCAATAGGTCCTGGTGAAGTTCGGCAGTACTCTTGCCTTCTGCTGCAGTGCGGACAATTACTCCAAAATTTTTGGGACGAATGGCTTCAACAATCTTATGCAACCTTTTTCTTTCTTCTGAAGAATGGATTTTTTTTGAAACCGCTACAATTTCATTAAAAGGGGTGAGTACCACAAACCTTCCGGGTAATGATAACTCGCAGCTTAACCTCGGCCCTTTGGCCGCTATCGGTTCTTTTAAGATCTGAACCAATACATGGGGTTTGCCATTCAATACATCATTGATCTTACCGGTTTTCACAATTTCGGTTTCGGACTGGAATTTGGCAAAATCAAACCCCTTAGCCTCCTTATCATGCATGGCTAACTGCGTGAACTTGAGGATGGATTTCACATAAGGGCTCAGATCGGTATAGTGGAGAAAAGCATCCTTTTCAAAACCTACATCCACGAACGCGGCATTCAGGCCCGGAATCAGTTTTTTTACTTTTCCAAGATAGAGATCACCCACGGCAAAATTGGCATCTGTTTTTTCGTTGTGCAGTTCTACCAGTTTTTTATCCTCCAGAAAGGCGATCTCAACGCCTGTAGGGCCAGCATTAATAATTAGTTCTTTGTTCACAAAATGGCAACTTTTAAATACAAAATCACGGCCGGTATGCGGCAAATCAAAGTACACTTATAACTGTAACACTCGCCACCAGATCAGGAAGGATAAGGTAAAAGTTGCAGCGTAGAAAGACAGTGGCGAAATCCAGAAAAGTGTTAAATACAGTCCTGCCATCAGCAAGACTGTATCTGTATAATTTTAAATCAGTCTAAGAGAATTACTTATTCTTTTTCTTATGACGATTCTTTCTTAAACGTTTTTTTCGTTTGTGAGTCGCAATTTTATGACGCTTTCTCTTCTTACCACAAGGCATACACGGAGTAATTTTAGTTAATTAATAATTTTATTTTTTCAATTCAATAATCCTTTTGTCAAGTTCTTTCTGTGCTTCGGGCACTTTCACTAATTTTTTAGCTGCTTCATACCAGGTAATAGCATTTTGTTTATCACCTTTCAGGTCGTAACACTCTGCCAGGTTAAACACAGCTTCAATATTACCCGGTTGTTTCTGCACGATAATATTGAAACGCTCAATGGCTTTATCGTACTGTCCGCTTTTCTTCCCGCCTAATCCTAATACCATCTGTGCATATATGTTACCTGGATTTTTCTGAACAATCTCCCTTACCGGAATAATTCCCTGCATCGGATTATCAGAAATGTTTCCAAATATGTAACAGGCACCTAAGCCAATTTTACTGGAATCATTCGCCGGGTTAAGGGCTATCGCTTTCTCAAAAAGAACTTTTGCATTACTTGCCAGCCAGTTTTGCATGGCCGGTTGCCCCTCTGTCATCAGGTTCTCTAAAAACAGATGGGCGGCAAAGGTGAGGCTTTTTTCAGAATTTTCCAACTTCGCGGCTTCTGCAGTATAATAAGCATACGTTTCGAAAATATGGGCCGAATCTCCCCAGAACCTTGCCAACTGGTGATATACGTGTAATTGCTGCTCTTTTATATCTCCCCGAACCACAGATGATTCGAGCTTGGTGAGGCGCTGTGATTGTTCCGGAGTAATCTTCTCCTTGGCCTTGGTTAATAATTCTGCAAACGTAACTGATTGATGATCATTAGGTTGAGTGGTAGAACGCAACTGCGTAGGAGACTTTTCGGGAACGGTTCTGCCAAAAACATATAGTAGGATACAAAAGGCAAATGCAACGCCAACGACTAAAAATTGCTGTTTTTTCACTTAAGGAATGCTTTCGGCAAAGTTAGCCAGGCTTATGCTTGCTTTTTACTTCACTTACAAATTCTTTGGCAGGTTTAAAGGCAGGAATATAATGTTCGGGAATTTCTACAGCCACATTTTTTTTAATGTTTCGGCCAATCTTAGCTGCCCTTTTCTTGGTAATAAAGCTGCCAAAGCCACGTATATATATGTTTTGACCGTTGGAAAGGCTTTCTTTCACTTCTTTAAACATGGTTTCCAAGGTAACCAAAACATCCACTTTGGGAATACCGGTTTTATCTGAAATCTGATTGATGAGATCTGATTTTCTCATTAGTTGGGTTGTTTTAAGGTAGAAGACATTAAAATAAACTAAAAAGATTGAATAATGCAAGAAAGATAGCACAAATATTATAGGCGTTACTAATTGATAGATAAAAGGTTCAGGCGAAAGGCATTTTTAAACATAGTTTCAGACCTGAATTATTCCCAATAGCAAGATCTGAACATAAAAATGGATAAGCTGTTGTTTTGTTGAATATTTGCGCTACCTGATGGAAAAACAGTTTACGATCATATTGATGAAATGGCATAAGCAAACCAATACCCGCGAAATGCCATGGAAAGGAGAGCCCGATCCCTATAAAATATGGCTGAGTGAAGTGATCCTTCAGCAAACAAGGGTAGCACAGGGTTGGCAGTATTATACCAATTTCATTAAGAAATATCCCACCATTACCCACCTTGCCCGGGCAAAAGACCAGGATGTGTTTAAATTATGGGAAGGATTGGGTTATTATAACCGTTGTAAAAACCTGTTATTTACTGCAAGGCAGATCGTTCGCGAGCGGAAAGGGATCTTTCCCGATCAATACGAAGACATACTTGCTTTAAAGGGAATTGGCCCTTATACCGCTGCTGCTATTGCCTCATTTGCTTATAATTTGCCTTTTGCAGTAGTTGATGGTAATGTATTCCGCGTACTGTCACGTTTTTTTGGTATTGATGTACCTATTGATTCTACTAAGGGAAAAGCACTGTTTACAGAAATAGCGGGAAAAGTATTGGCTAAAAAAGAAGCAGGTCTATATAACCAGGCGATTATGGATTTTGGGGCCGTTGTATGCAAGCCCTTTTCGCCCTCTTGCCACAATTGCCCGCTGCAGAAACATTGTGTAGCCTTCCGGGACGGGCGGGTTAACCAGTTGCCGGTAAAAGAAAAAACCCTGCAACGGAAGCACAGGTGGTTTTATTATTTTGTGTTTGAACATGAAAACAAGTTGCTGGTACACCAGCGGACCGGGAACGATATCTGGCAAAACCTTTTTGAATTTTATTTAGTAGAGAGTGATGCAGGTGTTACCTGGGATGAGAAATCTGTAAAATACTGGCTGAAAGAACAGGCGGGCATTTCGAAGGCGAACTTATTATATGTATCACCCTTATCAGTTCAGCAATTAACACACCAACAGATAAAAGGGCAGTTTATCCGTGTGCAGCTTGACACAATTCCTGTTTTCCTGAAGAAATACCAGTGGCAGCCGGTGGGTAGTTTACGGAAACTGCCGTTCCCGAAATTTATTACACAGCATTTAGAAAGCCCTTTCCTGCAAAAAAGCCTTTTTTAACCTCAAACAGTGGGGAAAGCTAAATTTTAGGTTGCGCTTCTTTTGTTTCTTAAAAAAAGTTATTTTTAAGAGTAATTCAACCTGCGGCGAACTTAAAACCTATCGTATGAGAGGAGTTAATCGAGTAATGCTGATCGGCAACCTGGGAAAAGACCCGGATGTACAGCACCTGGAAGGAAATATTGGAGTAGCAAAATTTCCATTGGCTACTACTGAAACGTATAAGGACCGTTCTGGTAAGTTGATCTCGCAAACAGAATGGCATACCGTTGTGTTATGGAGGGGATTGGCAGAGTTGGCGCAGAAATATCTTCATAAGGGGAGTTTGATTTATGTGGAAGGCCGCCTGCGCACCCGTAGCTGGGAAGACAAAGAGGGCAACAAAAAATTTGCTACCGAAGTAGTAGGTGATAACCTGATTATGCTGGATAAACGTGGCGAAGGGCATAGTCATGGTGCGGGCGATTCTATAGAAGGGTATGGCACAGATGATATTCCGCCATTAACAGATCCCGGTGAAACATTACCCTTCTGAACTTGTTGTCAGAAATAATACTTTTGTATGAACAGGATTTTACAGAGAATACAAAGTTCTGAATGCCCTGATTGATAATTAAAAATTCTTGCTTTGGATCATCACCCGGTTTTGTATTTTCTTTACCATCCTACTTTACTATCAGCCATACAGGCGCAGGGTACTACTGTCTTGGTTATGGTGTTGTTTATTCTGCTGTTCCTTTCATTTGTGTTATCGGGTTCGGAGGTCGCGTTTTTCTCACTTACTTATAAGGACATCAATTTATTAAAATCAAAGCAACAGCCACCTTACAAAAGAATTGTTGACCTGCTGGAAGAGCCTAAAATATTGTTGGCCTCATTACTGATTGCGAATAGTTTTATTAATATATCCATCATCATCATCTCTAATTTACTGATTGATGATATGTTTAATTTTGAACGGTTTAATGCAGTATGGGTTGAATTCTTAATAAAAGTGATTGCCGTTTCTTTCCTGCTTGTTTTGTTTGGCGAGGTAATGCCCAAGGTATTGGCTACGCAGAATAATGTACGTTTTGCCAAAGATTTCGGCGGCATTGTGCAGGCGGTTTCGTATGCCTGTGCTGGCCTGAGTAAGCGGCTAGTAAAATATTCCGATATCGTTGAGCGTAAACTGGCTAATAAAGGTAATGGTTCATACAGCCTGGAAGAACTGGATCATGCCATTGATCTGACCACTGAAAATACGGCTTCGGAAAACGAGAAGAATATTTTGAAAGGTATTGTGAAGTTCGGCAACATAACTGTAAAGCAGGTAATGAAAACAAGGGTGGATGTACATGGGATTGATTATGACATATCCTTCGGTGAACTGATCGCAACTGTTAGGGACCTGCGTTACAGCAGGTTGCCTGTATATAAAGAAGACCTGGATAATGTGGTGGGTACGATACAAACCAAGGACCTGATTGCCTATTTGAACCACCAGGATGATTACGACTGGCACGGGTTAATGCGGCAGCCGTATTTTGTACATGAACAGAAATTTATAGAAGACCTGTTGAAAGAGTTTCAGTCAAAACGGATTCACTTTGCTGTAGTGGTAGATGAGTTTGGCGGCACCAGTGGTATTGTAACATTGGAAGATATACTGGAAGAGGTAATTGGTGAGATTAAGGATGAATTTGATGAGGAAGAAAGTGGGTACAAAAAAATAGACGACCACAATTATATTTTTGAGGGGCGTACCATGATCAATGATGTTTGTAAAGTGATGGAATTACAGGCGGATACATTTGATCCGATAAAAGGGGAAAGCGATTCCCTGGCAGGCCTTGTACTGGAACTTGCCGGCGAAATACCCCAGCCCGCAAAAGTGGTAAACTTCGGCGAATTTGAATTTACGGTATTGGAAGTTGAGAAGAACAGGATACAGAAAGTTAAAGTAACTATTAAGCCACAGTAAGTGTTATGAGGAATACAAATGGTAGTCAAAGGTCAATCTTGAATGGTCAATGGTTGATGCTGAGCGGAAGGGTTTCTATGTGTCTGGTTTTAGCTATTGTTTATGGACAATGTTTTATTATTTCTTCTTGCAACAGCAGCTACACGCCAAAGCCAAGGGGCTATTACAAAATAAACCTGCCCGAAAAAAAATACCAGGTATTTGAAGATGCGGGTTATCCTTATTCATTTGAGTACCCCGTGTATGCCAAAGTAGTTAAAGACAGCACTTTTTTTGGCGAGGCTACGGAGAATCCATGGTGGATAAATGTTGACTTCCCGCAGTTTAACGGCAGGATATACGTGAGTTATAAGGAGATAGGCAAGAATAAATTTGATACACTGATTAAACATGCTTTTGCGTTAACGGGAAAACATACTTCCAAAGCGTATTCGATAGATGATTCATTGGTTGCGACACCTAATCATGTACATGGTGTGTTTTTTACCGTAGGCGGTGATGTAGCTACTGCCAACCAATTTTTTCTGAGCGATTCTACCAAACATTTTTTACGCGGCGCATTATATTTTGATGCGACGCCTAATGCCGATTCATTAGACATTGTAAATAAGTTTTTGGTAGAGGACATGAAGCATTTGATCAATACATTCAAATGGCGGAATTAACTTTTTAAATTTTTAGGACGTTCTTAAAACTTAAAAGATGAGCCACCCTGGAAAGGGCGGCTGTTAAGGCAAACACTGACAGCCATGCTTTTGGCAACAAGTTAACTATGGTACGCACGGCACATGTTTTTGTTACTTTAGAATAGCTAATTTTATTTATAACCTGAACGCCTGCTACGGTATTAGGCTATCTTTGACCCGATTAATACCGAATAAGACAGAAATATGATAGCGATAGATAATGTATTGGTGAGCGAGCATATTATTGAGGAGCAGTTTGTCTGCGACCTGAACAAATGCAAGGGTGGCTGCTGTGAAGATGGGGATGCCGGTGCCCCGATGGAAAAATGGGAACTTGAGAAACTGAAAGAATATTATGAGGTGATTAAACCTTATATGACGGATGAAGGAATTAAAGAAGTGGAGCGACAAGGCAAATATTTGTACGACCAGGAATTTGGCTGGGTTACACCTACCATTAATGGGCAAATTTGCGCGTATGGTTACCGGGATAAATGGGGTATTATTAAATGTGGTATAGAACAGGCTTTTAATGATGGAAAACTAGATTGGAAAAAACCATTGAGCTGCCATCTTTTTCCGATAAGGATACAGAAAAGTAAACTTGATCCGGATATTGAATATGTAAATTATGAGCCAAGAGAAGACTTATGCCAGGCTGCCTGCAGTTTGGGTAAGAAATTGAAAATGCCGGTATATATTTTTCTGAAAGATTCGATTACCCGGAAATATGGAGAGGTATTTTATGAAACACTGGCGGCAACGGCCATGCACATGAAAGAACAGGAATAACCTGCTGAGTAGTGGACAAGGTGCCCAAGTGAGTGACACAACCCAAGGATCATTGTAATAATATCGTTTGTTAAAAAAAACACACCATGAAAGATACCGCAGCATCCTTCATTGCCAAAAGCACCATTAAAGCCGCCGACCTGGAACACAGGCGGAAGATCAATTTTAATATCAATAAATATAATGCAGTAGTACCTGTGGGTAAGAGCCAGTTTTCGGATGTGATGCTGGCGCGTGAAAAAGCCAAGAATATAAAATGGGATGCCATTGAGCACCTCGACAGGTACCTGGAAGAATTTGAAAAAAAGATCACTGCCCGCGGCGCTAAAGTAATTTGGGCCGAGAATGCGCAGGAAGCTTTGGATGAGATAGGAAAAATATGCAAAGAAAAAAACTGCAAAACGCTGGTGAAAAGTAAGAGTATGGTGACTGAAGAAATTCACCTGAATCCTTACCTTGAATCAATCGGTGTGGAAAGTGTGGAAACCGATCTTGGTGAATATATCCAGCAATTAGATGGTGAAGCACCGTATCACATTGTTACGCCGGCGATGCATAAAAGCAAAGAAGATGTAGCAAGGTTGTTTGCAGAAAAATTGGGTACGCCTTCCGGGTTGTCACCTGAAGAGTTGACTTTAGTTGCGCGTAAAATCTTGCGTGATAAATATGTAGAGGCAGAAGTAGGTGTTACCGGTGCCAATTTTATTGTTGCCGATGTTGGTGGAATAGCCGTTACAGAAAATGAAGGGAATGCAAGGTTAAGTTGTGCCTGGCCCAAAACACATATTGTAGTAGTAGGCATTGAGAAAGTGATTCCTTCAATACAGGATCTCTCTTTATTCTGGCCATTATTAGCCACCTATGGTACAGGGCAAAAAATAACTGTGTACAATACAATTATTTCCGGTCCGAAACAGCCGAATGAAGCAGATGGCCCGGAAGAAATGTATGTAATATTGTTAGATAACGGGCGCACTAACCTGTTGGCTAACCCTACTACAAGGGAAGCTTTATACTGCATTCGTTGTGGTGCCTGTTTAAATGCCTGTCCTGTTTACAAAAATATTGGCGGCCATGCGTATGAAACTACCTATAGCGGGCCAATTGGTTCTGTGATCACACCTTACATGAGTGGTATAGATGAATACAAGCATCTGAGTTATGCATCTTCTTTGTGTGGTAACTGTACAGAGGTTTGCCCGGTTAGAATTAATCTTCATGAATTGTTATTGGATAACCGTCACGAAGCAGTACTTCAGGGCTCCAGCACATTAGCCGAACGTATTGCCTGGAAGGTATGGAAAACTGCCAGCCTGAACAGGACAATGATGAATATGGGCAGTGGAAAAATGAAGAACTGGGTAGTAAATAAAGTTTTTAAAGGCTGGACGGCGCATAGGAGTGACCTGGATTTTAGCCAGAAAACTTTTAATGAACTGTGGAAAGAACGGAATGCCAATTGATAGCTGCAGGGAAGGCATATTTAATTATTAATCATTGATCATTGGAAAGTGCCAATACAAATTCACTGCTTGTATATGCGAAGCATATCACTCCCCGGCTTTCCTATATAGTCAGTACACTTTTTCATAACGCAACTGTTACCGATTCGAGGGATCAATTTTTTCTGCATGCGGGGATAAAAATTAATTATTCTGCGGATAAAATTAATTCGGATGAATTATGGGTGGTGCCTCACGGATTGCTGACTGAGCAGGGGATTGGTAAACAGGTGATAGATTGTTTTGAATGGGCCGGGATGAAAGTTTTTTTTGGTACAAACGGTGACCTGCTTTTTGATATTTTTTCAGCTTCGTTTTACCTGCTTACCCGGTATGAGGAATACCTGCCACATGAGCTTGATCAATACGGAAGATATTCGCATACCAACAGCCTTGCTTATCAAAAAGGATTTCTTAATTTACCATTAATTAATTTATGGGTGCAATCGGTTATTGATCAACTTGCAAAAAAAAATTCAAAATTCAAAATTCAAAATTCAAAATTCAATTTCGTTCCCACTTACGATATTGATATTGCCTATAGCTACCTGCATAAACCTGTTTGGAAAAATGTAGCTGGTTTTTACCGCGATCTATTGCAGGGAAAATTTGAGCAGGTGGTTGAAAGGGGCAATGTATACAGCGGAAGAAAAAAAGACCCGTTTGATGTGTTCGACTGGATGGATTCGTTACATGAAAAATACAGGCTGCAACCTATTTACTTTTTGTTAACCATTCTTAAAAGGGGCGAATTCGATAAAAATTTATTGGCGCGGTCAAAAGCCTTGCAGCAGTTGTATCAACGCCTTTCAAAAAAATATATTTCAGGGCTGCACCCTTCCTGGCAAAGCGGAACGGATGAATGGTTATTGGGAAAAGAGCTGGAGGCTTTAGAAAAGATCATTCAAAAACCTGTTACAAATTCACGCAACCATTATCTGCGGTTTACTGTTTCAGATAGCTATCGGCGGCTGATGGCTGCGGGGATAACGGACGATTATTCGATGGCGTATGGAACCATCAATGGTTTCAGGGCTTCTTATACTTTACCATTTAGTTGGTATGACCTGGAGCAGGAGTCTGTAACCGGGCTTGTAATCCACCCTTTTTGTTTTATGGAAGCCAATTCTTTTTTTGAACAGGGCTATTCCGCGGAAGAGGCAGGTGAGGAAATGCAATACTATTTTGATGTGGTTAAAAAAGTTAACGGCGAATTCATTACACTTTTTCATAACCATTTTCTTACTGAGCAGCCGGAGTGGATTGGGTGGAGAAGGATGTATGAAGGCTTTTTAAACAAAAATTTCGGGTAGGTGTTTTTTTGTAACGCTCAGGATGCTTTAGCGCCCCGACCGTTACATGGCATCAGCATCAGCGGAAGTGATGGGTTGCTTTTGTTTCATACTCCTGTTTACAAGGTATACACCAATTAATGTTATTACCGAGCCGATAAGAATATTAAACGTAAGGTTTTCATTCACTACCAGTGAGCCTACCAGGATAGCTACAATGGGGTTGATATATGCGTATAAAGAAGCAATGGCAGGCTCCAGGTGTTTCATAGAATAAATGAAAGCAACAAATGTGAAGATAGATCCTGCTAAAATGAGGTAGGTTAATGCCCCCCAGGTTTGGGCAGGAATACTGGCTAAAGGGATATGGTCGCCTGTAATAATGACTATTAAAAAAAGTATCGCGGAACTGGTTAGCATTTGCCAGCCTGTTGCATAGTAAGGGTTGATATCCGCCTTTTTCCTGGCGATAAAAATGGTGGCAATACTCCATGTAATCATCGCTATCAATGAAAGAATAACACCCAAAGCATACCCTTCTGTATGACTGTGAAAGGCATTATCGTAAAATACCACGGCAATACCACCAATGCCCAACAGGATGCCGATGAAAGTAAGGAAATTGATGTTTTTATTTTTAAAGAATGTCGCTTCAATCAATACTACACACAGAGGATACAGGGCCGCAATAAGCGCGCCCAGGCCACTTGATATATGTTTTAATGCCATTGTTGCAATACCATTAGCCGACACAAACATGAGGATGCCCATGATGGTTAACCATCCCAATTGTTTAAGCGTAGGTAAGGGTTGCTTTTTAATGAGGATGAAAAATAACACATATAAGCTGCCACCAATAAACTGGCGGATGCTTGCTACTTCGAGAGCCGGAGCTTTTTGAACACCTATTTTGCTGGCTACCCATGTAGTGCCCCATATGATGCTGGTGGCACTTAATGCGATATAGGCTTTTTGTTTGGTGGTCAATTTTATGGTTTTACTCCTCCGCCCGCCCTTCGGGCATCTCCGCTTTTCCCGCGGGAGGAAAGTTTGGTGATGGTTGGGTTAGTGTTTAAAATGACGCATGCCTGTCATAACCATGGCTAACTTATTATCTACGCAATATTCAATACTGTCTTTATCTCTAACCGAGCCGCCCGGCTGAATAAATGTTTCGATTCCCGCCGTATGGGCTATTTGTACGCAATCATTAAACGGAAAGAATGCATCTGAGGCCAAAACAGCACCATGCAGATCAAAATTAAATTGTTTTGCTTTTTCAATGGCCTGGCGTAACGAATCAATCCGGCTGGTTTGTCCGCAACCTTTGCCTACCAATTGTTTATTTTTTATCAAAGCGATAGCGTTACTTTTTAAATGTTTGCAAACAAGATTGGCAAATATCAGGTCTTCTTTTTCTGTTTGTGTGGTTTCCCTCCCACCTACTTCTTCCCATTTGCTGTAGTTGCCCTCATCGGAATCCTGTTCGAGTACACCATTTAATATGGATCGGCTTGGGAATTTGAGTTTTGCATTTTGGGTTTTGAGTTGAAGAAGGATACGGTTCTTTTTACTTTTTAATACTTCGAGCGCATCTGCATCGAATAATGGCGCGATCAGGACTTCAAAGAATATTTCGTTGATGGCGAGGGCAGTGGCTTTATCAATAGTATTGTTACAAACCAATACACCACCAAAAGCACTTTCAGGATCGCCGGCAAGTGCGGTATCCCAACTTTCTTTTACCGTTTTACGGGAAGCGATACCGCATACATTTGTGTGTTTGATAATGGCAAAAACCACTTCATCCGAATTACCCTGGGATGGGGAGAATTCTTTTATGAGCTGGACAGCCGCATCCACATCTACCAGGTTGTTGTAAGAAAGTTCTTTGCCGTTTAGTTGTGTAAATAATTCTGATAGGTTACCATAAAAAACAGCCTGCTGGTGTGGATTTTCGCCATAACGCAAAGATTGCTGGTGAACAGGGTTAAAGTAATTACTGATGGCAATATCATACTGCATAACTACTGCAAAAGCTTTGGCAGCAAATGCTTTTCGTTGTTCTAAAGAAGTTTCCCCTTTTTGATCGGCCAGTAATTGTTCAAGTGCGGGATAATCATCTTTCGCGGCTATTACTACTATATCACTAAAATTTTTGGCAGCGGCACGGATCATGGATGGTCCGCCGATATCTATTTTTTCGATGATCAGTTTTTCTTCTGTAGTTGTACGTAGTGTTTCTTCGAAAGGGTAGAGGTCAACAATTACAAGGTCTATTTCGGGAATATTGTATTGTTTCATTTCCACCAAGTCCTGTGGCTCATACCTTCTTCCCAAAATACCACCAAATACAGCAGGGTGTAAAGTTTTTACCCGGCCACCTAAAATGGAAGGATAGGTAGTGAGGCTTTCTACTGCTACACAAGGAACTTTCAGGTCTTCTAAAAATTTTTGTGTGCCACCGGTTGAGTAGATGGTGATACCCAGTTCGTGTAATTTTTTGGCGATAGGTTCCAGGCCCTCTTTATAAAAAACGGAAATAAGGGCGGATTGAATTTTTTTTTGCATCATGGGTTGTTGAAAGTGTATCCAAATAAAACAGAATGGCAATAATCGTCAGAGATCCACTTCAAAAGCGCCTTGTTCAGAAGTGGAATGATGGCGCAAATGTAGGTTGTCGGCATCTTTTTTCCAGTACTGTATTTTCCACAATGGATTGCTGCTGTCGAACACGTATTGTTTGCAGTCAAATGCAGCCGCCAGCAGGCTTAGGTAGATTTTGGGGTTGCCGCTGAGGATAATGATATCCACCGTAATCCGATGAGAAAGCTGGGGAATAGTCACATATTTATCTATGATCAGTACCGAAACATGACTGGAAGCAATGATATTCCCTGTAATAATCGTATTTGGTAAGGTATCCCCAAGCACCACCCCATGTAAAACCCGGGAAGGTTGTAAATGAAAACTCCGTAAAAAGCTTTTTTGCTGTAAAAGCGTATCTCCCAGGAACTGGTAAGTATTCCCGTCCAATATATCTATGGATGCGTGTTGGGGGATATTATAGACGATCAATTTGTGTTGTTGTTTTTGTTGAAGCAGGGAATGGCAGCGTAAAAAGACAAAACCTACCATACAGGTAAGGCCGATAAATAAAGCCCGGGGCTTTTTGGTCAGTAACCATCCTGCAAGGTAACAGACGGCGAAATATAAAATAATAGTTTGCCATAAACTAACCTGGATATTATCTGTTACCGAATAAGGCAGTCTGTCGGTTCTTTCAATAACACTATTCATTTGTGATATAAGAAAGGAAACCAGCTTGCCGGTAAGTTCATTGATAAAAGGAAGTTTAACAAAAATCAGTAATAGCAGTTCCCCGTATAAAATAAACCCGGATAAGGGTACTGCTATAAAATTGGTGAATACGAAGAGATTAGGAAACTGGTGAAAATAATACAGGATGATTGGCAAAGTGAGCACCTGTGCAGATAAGGTAACGGCATTTAATTGCCAGATGGTATTCAATAATTTATTTGAAAAATAGTATTGCCGGTAAATAGGTTTCATAAATAATACAATACTAAGAACAGCAGTATAGGATAATTGAAAACCTACATCCCAAAAGAAATAAGGGTTATATACCAACAGACAGAAGGCAGATGCCGCCAGTGTATTATAGATATTTGTTTTTCTCCCAAGGCTTTCACCAATCACAATAAAGGAGAACATTACGGCTGATCGAAGGATAGAAGCGGCTGCCCCCGCCAATAAACTAAACCCCCATAATACAAAAAGTATAAGCAAAGGTTTTACCCAGCGTATCCATTTTTTTTTGTGGAATGGTTTTAACAACAATACCAGTAATCCATAGATCATACCTAAATGCAGCCCGCTGATGGCGATGATATGTACCACACCTGTATTGCTGTAAGATTGTACAAG
>JAYTOS010000163.1:0-10411 GCA_043747705.1 Bacteroidota bacterium | reverse complement strand
AAAAAACCGATGTACCATAACCGGGAAGGCTTCGCTTCAATAGGGCGAACAATGTCTTCTGTTACCTGGTGATAGTTTTTATCGCCATTCACCAATGGTTCCCTAAGCTGTGATTCGTACTTTAAATGCATCTGGTCTTATTTATTGGTCCATGGCCCATGGTTAATGGCCACTAGTATTTTTTATTGAATCAACTTATGTTCTTTACCCAACTTTTCTTGCGTCGCACACTTATACTTCCTGTCCGCTATTCCGCTCGTCAATAGTGAGTAGTGAGTTCCCTTACTCACGATTCACTACTCACCACTCACATTACGCATGCGCCCCTTCTTTTTTCTCAACGCCCTTTTTACCCGCTTCATGTTCTTCCTCCATATTCCGCACTTTCGCCATATAGGTTACATTGGGCAATACGTGCAGTTGCTCCAAAACATAAAACTGGCGGTTCGGATTTTCCATCCTTGTTTTGGTGATGGAACTTGTTTTATCATTTGCATTACCAAAATTGATGGCGTTAGTAGGGCAGGCCTGCTGGCATGCCACTTTAATATCGCTGTCAACCATTGGCCTGCTTTCTTTCTTCGCTTTTAATTTGCTCTCCTGTAAACGCTGAACACAGAAAGAACATTTTTCGATCACACCACGTGAACGCACCGTAACATCGGGGTTCAGTACCATCCTGGTGAGGTCGTCATTCATATTCAAAACCACATCATTCACAATACCTTCCTGGTTATTAGGGAAGCTGTCTGCACCGCTGTAATCTGCCCAGTTAAAACGACGAACTTTGTACGGACAGTTGTTGGCACAATACCTTGTACCGATACAACGGTTATATATCATCTGGTTCAAACCTTCGCTGCTGTGATTGGTAGCGGCAACCGGACAAACATTTTCGCAAGGCGCATTATCGCAATGCTGGCACATCAATGGCTGGAAAACCACGTTCGGGTTATCCATATCGCCGCTGAAATAACGGTCAATACGTAACCAATGCATTTCATGTCCGCGAAGCACTTCGGGCTTACCTACAACAGATACATTATTTTCAGCATTACAAGCCACAACGCAGGCACCACAACCGGTACAGGTGTTCAGATCAACACTCATACCCCATTTGATACCGGGCCTGTCGTAAACAGGATAGATGGTTCCCTGCCCTTCAAATTTTTCCAGTCCGCCCCAGGGTTTCAATTCTTTTTCACGTTCGTCGCGGATTTCGGTAGGGTTTTCTTTGTATGCTGCGAGGGTTAATTCTTTCATCACCTCGGTACGGTTACCTTGCGCGGTATCATAACGGCTATGTGTTTGGGTTAATGCAACCGGATATTTATCACCGGTAGCCGTAATCTCTACATTCGTATTTATAAAACTTATAGAAGAACCGTTCAGGCTGGTCAAAGGAAACGCGTTCTTACCTGCGCCAAAAGCGGCTTTGCCCATTTTTTCGCTGCGGCCATATCCTACTGCAATAGCAATCGTATCGGGGTGTGTACCCGGAATAATCAAAGCAGGCAACTCGATGGTTTTTCCGTTAACAGTAACTTTTACCACTTTCTTAGGTGGGTTCACTTCGTATGCATCAGCCTCTCCGCCGTTATTCAGGTCAATATCCAATAAGGTTCTTGCCAGAGCCGGGGAAACAATTACATAGTTATCCCATGTGGCACGGGTAACCGGATCGGGTAATTCCTGCAACCATGGGTTAGCAGCACCCTGGCCTGCACCGATACCTATTTTTTCATATAAAACCAATTCTATCTTACCAGCTTTTTTACCTGCGCTCAATGCAGAAACCGCTGCTGCTACTGCACCACCGTTAAAAGAAGCACCACTTGCTGTTGCTGCAGTGGCCGGGTTAATAACACCATCCTGCAACGCTTTATCCCAACCGGTTTCACCACCTACTTTGGCACTCCAGTATGTTTTCAGGAAAGCTAAATAGTCATCTGTATTGCCTGACCATTTTAACAGGCTATCCTGCCATTGGCGTGTTTTGAATAATGGGTAGATAGTTGGTTGTATAAAAGATATATGCCCTGCTTTCGCTTCAGCATCGCCCCAGCTTTCCAAGAAATGATGATCGGGCAGTACAAATTTGCAAAGTTCGGTTGTTTCATCAGCCTTGCTGTTAAAAGAAACCGTTGTTTTTACTTTTTTCAATCCTGCTTTCACTTTCTCTGCATCAAACCATGTATAAACAGGGTTGGCACCATAGATCAATAAAGAACCTACAGAACCGGCATTCATATCGTCCAACAGTTTGGCGAAATCTGCATCTACACCCTGGCGGTAATTTACCGGGGTTGACCAATCAATGGTTTTTCCACCGGCACCAACGGCTTCATTAATGGCGTTTACTGTTATTTGTACATTTACATCATTGCTTCCGCTTACTACTAATGCCGCACCTTTATTTTCAGTAAGGGCTTTGGCTGCTTTTTCAATGCCGGATTTTAGTTTAGCATCGGCTATGCCTGTGGCACCTTGTCCGTTTACCGCACTTAATAAAGCGGCAACCACCACACCTGTTTCGGATGGACGGTGTAAATATTTTTCATCTGCATTAGAACCTGTCAGGCTGGCCACACTTTCAAAATGAATGTGTTTGCTCATTTCAGGATGCTTCTCATCTAATTTTTTACCAACAGCATATTGTCGGGCAAACTCAACCGGGCTCAACCAGGTACCAAGAAAATCGGCACCTATGCTTACGATAGCTTTTGCATTTTCAAAATGATAGGAAGGAATGGCCCTTTTTCCATAAGTAGCTTCATTGGCCAATAACAGGCCGCTGTAAGAAACCGCATCGTAGGTTACATGGCGGCTACCGGGATATTTGGCGATAAACTGACTAATCACTTCTTTGGTAGAAGGCGAAGTAACAGAACTTGTAAGAATTACAACAGGTCCTGATATAGATGCGGCCACCGCTTTATCAATTGATTCGAACGTTACTTCTTTCCCATCTATGGTAGGGAAACGTAAACGGGCAGTATCATATAAATCCAACACAGAAGCCTGCACGCGTGCAGAAGTTCCGCCTTGTGTGATTGGGCTAAGCTCATTACCTTCTAATTTAATGGGGCGGCCATCACGCACTTTTGCTAAAACGCTTACCACATCGCCATCCTGCACATAAGTAGTTGCATAATACTTGGAGATACCGGGAACAATATCTTCCGGTTTATTAGCAAAGGGAATAGCCCTCTTCACAGGCATTTCACAACTGGCAGCAACGGCTGCTGCTGCAGTACTGAAACCCAAATATTTTAAAAAATCCCTGCGTGGCGCTTTTGCCTCTAAAAAGCTGCTGCTTTCATCGGCGACAAAAGGAAGTTCGTCTTTGAATTCGTCTTTTACATCTTTATTGTAAGCTTCAGACTGATTCAGCTCTCCAAAACTTTGCCAGTGCTTTTTTTGCTCCATCTTCTTAATTTGAAAATTTGAGAATTTGAAAATTTGAAAATGCAGTTAGCTTATTTCAATTCTCTATTCTTATCTATAATTTTTATAACTGATTTGAAGAAATTGAGAAATTTGAAGACTGTTCTTTTTCAAATTTTCAAATTTTCAAATTATTAATAATGGCATTTCTGACATTCCGTACCACCAATCTTCTCAACTGTAATCCCTTTGGTACTATCAATCTTACCGCTTTTTAGATCCTGGTGATATTTTTCGTAAATGCTGTAAAATCCATTGTCTTTAAACTGCACTTTTGTTTCGCGGTGACAGTTGATGCACCAACCCATACTCAGATCGGTAAACTGTTTTACCTCATCCATTTTCTGGATTTCGCCATGGCAGGTCTGGCATTGCACCTGGCCGGCTTTTACGTGTTGTGAGTGGTTAAAATAAACATGGTCGGGCAGGTTATGAATACGGGCCCACTCTATCGGTTTGGCTTTAGAGGCATCCCATGGTTTGCCATCTTCATAACCGGCATATTTGTATAATTCTTTAATCTGCTCGGTACCGTTTACTTCTGCACCATCTTCTGTGTATAGTTTCGGGCCTTTGTATTCATTAATTGCCTGGTGGCAGTTCATACATATATTAACGGAAGGTATGGTAGCCTGTTTGCCCTGGTAAACCCCAATATGGCAATACTGGCAATTGATCTGGTTAATACCAGCATGCACTTTATGCGAATAGAAAATAGGTTGTACCGGCTGGTAATCCTTACTGCGGCCCAATCCCATGGCACCTTTCGAGGTAAGGTAACCACCTGCTACAAACAATATCACCGTAAGCATGGCGATATAGCTTTTGTTTTTCCAGAAAGGAACGGGTTCTACAGAAACATGGCCCTCACGATCGTCGGCCAGTTTTTTCAGATTGGCATTTACCTGTAATAAGGTAAGCGATACTACTGCGAGAATTAAGGTAAGAACACCAAATAATAAGGTGTTATCGCCTTCTGCACTTTTAGCATCACCGGGGTTTGCGGCACCGGCAGCTTCTGTACCCGGGGCCGGAACTGTTTTCACATAATCAAGGATCGCATCAATGTCTTTATCAGCCAATGCGGAGAAAGCAGTCATTATAGTAGGACTGTATTCTTTAATAAGATTGGCTGCATAAGCGTCTGTTTTGGCATAACCAGCCGGGTTTTTAACCCAGGCATGCAGTTTTTTCCTGTCGGACCAACGGTCTTCTACCCCAGCCAGCGCGGGACCGGTTACTTTTTTGTTTACTGCATGACAAGAAGCGCAATTGGTCTGAAACAAGGTTTTACCATCTTGCGCATTTGCTGAAGTACCTAAAGAAAAACTCAGGAAAAGAATCGTTCCGGTAACACTGGTTTTGGCTAAACGTCTAAAAGATATCATATTCACAAACTGTGGTTCTTGGTGTGGAAAAATATCCGTGAACGGGTGCAAAAATATGACAGGAAGCTGACAAAAACTAAACCTTGAAAAAATTTTTTTCGTCCCGTCCCTACTGCGTTTCAGCGGATTACAGTTTTATTGATTCAAATCATGTCATGCTTTTACAAAAGAATTTGAATAATCAGGCTTATTTCTGTGCTCATAAAAAATAACTCAATTATTTATCCCATTTTTGAAGCATGTTTAAGCGTTTGCAGGAGAAATGGGGCGTAAGTACCCATCAATTCTGGATCATATTTATCGTATTTGGCCTTACCGGCACTACTACTGCCATCCTAACCCGCTACATTACGGCCTGGCTGGGTATGAATGCCGGTACATATTGGGTATGGAAAGTAGTATTACGGGTGGGGATGCTTTTATTCGGATACCAGTTTATCCTGCTTGGCTTTGGGGCTTTATTGGGACAATGGCCATTTTTCTGGAAATACGAGAAAAAACTGTTGAGAAAGTTAGGTATTTTGAGTCCGGAGCCGGGAGTTGAGCGGAAAGTCAAAAATCAAAAATCAAAAATCAAATCAGAGATAATCAAACCCCAAACCCCAAACTCCAAACCCCAAACTAAGAAAATAGCCATTTTTGCCTCCGGTACAGGGTCGAACGCTGAGAAAATCATAGCCCATTTAAAAAATAATTCTTCTATCGAAGTTGTGCTTGTAGTTTGTAATAAGCCGGGGGCAGGTGTTTTGTCAATTGCCGCGGCAAATCATATCCCAGCCTTGCTGATAGAAAAAGAATCTTTTTTAAGAGGTGATGCCTATATTCCTGTTTTGAAGGAGAAAAGTATTGATTTTATTGTATTGGCTGGGTTTCTTTGGAAAATACCTGAGGCATTGATAGCGGCTTACCCAAAAAAGATCATCAATATCCATCCTGCATTATTACCCAAGTATGGCGGCAAGGGCATGTTTGGCATGCGGGTACATGAGTCGGTGATTGCTGCGGGAGAAAAAGAAAGTGGCATTACTATTCATTATGTAAATGAGCATTTTGATGAGGGGGAAGCTGTTTTCCAGGCAATCTGTTCTATTGATGAAAAAGATACGCCTGAAACATTGGCACAAAAGATACATGCTTTGGAACATGCGCATTTTCCCGGGATAGTGGAAAAGCTGGTGTTACTGTCTTAGAACGTGTTTGCGTTATTTATTGACAACTTCTTTCTGCCTGAGTAATAGCACACAACTCACACGGAAAGAAAAGACAGTCGCGGATTTGTTTATGCTCTATTCTGTTTGATCTCTGCCTCGTCCTCATATATATTGACACAAAAACAGTGTTACCGTTATTAAGTTGACTCGTCCTTACATAATTGGACCTTTTAAACTTTTTTAACCTATTTAACTTTTACTCCCCTTGCATATCCCAAAAAAAAGTGCAAATTTTGTATCCGGTAGTTCTTTTATGGATATACAGGTAAGAATGGCTTTCTGCTACTGACTGTTTTTTTAGTAAACTTCTCCTTAACTCACTAAAATTATTATGTATGGAAACCACCGATTCTTCAGCATACCGTTACAATCTTTCTACAAGGGGCATCCTTGGCGGATTGTTCGTAGGTATTGGGGCAGCCGTTATTAACCTTGCTTTTGATTTTATTTACCGTAAAGCAACGGGTTACGAATTCGCGGAGTACATCAATATCAATTCCATTATTTTCTTTACGATTCCTACGATGGTGGTTGGTGGCATCGTGTATTCGGTGATACGGGAATATGTAAAAAAAGGGTTGGCCGTATATATGGTACTGGCTGCTATTTTAACCATAGTGGTTGCATTTATTCCGCTTGGACCAAATATGTTACCGAGTGGGCAGGCCATGCCCCCAAGTGCCCGCGGACTAACCATGGGTATTGAAATTATAACAGGTGTGTTGGGCACTTTTGCATTGCCATATTTTGCAGAACATTCGGCTGTTTGGGGAGATTGACACGCAATAATTGTAATTACCAGAAAGTGGAATACACGTTTTTAATCTTGAATAATGAACAAGGAATCCTGCATGTTGAAGTATCCGTCACTTCAACATGCAGGATTCCTTGTTCATTATTCAAGATTCGTTACCCTGTAACTTAAAATTGGAAATAAATAAACGAACTACTGCTTTCCTGGCTCCAAATCAGTAACAACAATATACCCGACCAGATAATACCCAATAACCACCAAGGCATTTTTTCGGCCACGATTAAAACGCGGGTATTCCGCATGAACCAGTGAAAAGCAACCAGCAATACCATGATGACAGTAACTTTTATAATACTCATCGTAGTAAGCAATGCTTCCGCTTTAGGCACATGAGAAAACATAGCCATTAACAGTTTCCATGCTGAAATAAAATCCGGTGAACGAAAGAAGACCCAGGTTACATTGATAAAAAAGAAGGTGATCATAGCCAGCATAAAATTGCTCAGCGTTTTCTTTTTTAATTCTTTGGGAATTACCCCCAGCACACCAATTTCACCCGATGGCACCGATGCCATTGAAATAGGGGATGGTTTACGAATGTCCAGGATAGTCTTTTCAATCCATAAATACAATCCATGTAAAGCACCCCAAACAACAAAGGTCCAGTTAGCCCCATGCCATAAACCGCCCAACAGCATCGTGATCATGAGGTTAATATACGTTCTGAATTTTCCGTGGCGGTTTCCGCCTAAGGGAATGTATAAATAATCCCTTAGCCAGGCAGATAAAGTAATATGCCATCTTCTCCAGAAATCAGAAAAACCAATAGCCGCATAAGGATATAAAAAGTTTTGTGGCAGCACAAAGCCAAGGCATAAAGCCACGCCCACGGCACAGGTTGAATATCCGGCAAAATCACAAAAAATCTGTCCCGAAAAAGCCAATACGCCTGTCCAGGCATCCAGTGTTTGTAAAACAGCTCTTGCGTTGAATACATCATTGGCCGACTGGGCGAGCATACTGTCTGCCAGCACTACTTTCATAAACAAGCCCAGAGAAACCAATAATAACCCCTGCATCAATTGTTTCCGAGAGGCTGTACGGGGTGTTTCGAATTGCGGCACCAGTTGCGGCGGGCGCACAATCGGACCTGCCACGAGGTGAGGGAAGAAAGTAACAAATAAAGAAAAATCCAGTATAGATTCTACCGGTTTACTTTCTTTTTTATACATATCAATCGTATAACAAAGTGTAGTGAAAGTGTAAAAAGAAATACCTGCCGGCAAAATAATATTTGGTTTTGCAGGATGGAAGTCGGCACCCAAAGCATTTACCAGATGCGTAAAATTTTCCAGTAAAAATCCGCCGTATTTAAAAAAACAAAGCATGCCCAGGTTACCAATCAGGCTTACGACCAGTAATAGTTTTCGTTTTTGCTTATTTTCCTGACGGTACAATGCTTTACCCACAAAATAATCAACTACCGTAGACAACCACAGGAGCAGGATGAATGGTGGGTTCCATGCGGCATAAAAGAGATAACTGGCTAACAGCAGGTTTACCTTTTTGGTTTTCCAGGAAAAAGGCAGGTTATGCAGAATGAGCACAACAATAAAAAACGCAATAAAGGTATATGAGTTAAATACCATAGAGCAGTAAGGTTAAGGGTTGAATAATTATTTTACAGGTTGTACTGGCTTTGGAAATTTCCATCCTTTTTCGCCACTTAGTATTTCAACAAAATTTTTTGTAAACACGGTGGCATCTTTCTGACTCAAGTGTGAAAATTCCGGACAAACAAAATGAGCAATAGGGGGATAATCGGCATAATGAATGCCGGTACAACCGGTGTATGTCAATAATTTATCCCAATACTTTGCACGTGGGTAACCCATGCTTTCCCCCATCATCAGTGCGCCGCTGGATGGTGTTCGTACGAATAGTACCTGCCCTCCCCTTGCTTTTATCAGGTCAACATATTTTTTTACCGAAGCCATTATTGAATCCAGTTCGCCACCTGAAGCAGGTGGGGCAGTACTCATTTTCCTGAAAAAATCCCAAATACCCTTTACCTGGTTTTGCTGATTGGTATCGGAGACGAATCTTTCTGTCATATACTCTTGTCTACTGGATTTTACCCTGCCGAAATCAGGCGGGAAAATGGGAAATTCAAATACACCGGGACGGTTAGGAATCCGCAGGTCAGACAATTGCGCATTCAATGAAAGTCTTTCTTTATCAAGAAATACCAGTTTTGACTCCAGTACATGATTCAATGCAAAGCTTACCCGTTGTGCCGGTGTCTGTGCTGAATAATATTTAATATTTTGACCAGGCCGGAACTGGCCAGCGGGTGAATTGGAAAAAAATATGGGTTCTGTTACATCGATAATCAGTTTCCCTTTAAAATTCTTGTCATTGCCCAAATTTTCTAAAACCGGAATGGGCGAGCTTCCTACACAAGCCAATTGTATGGCATGATCGCCGGTCATTTCTTCCCAGAGAGGTATATCCAGGTCGAATTTGATACGGGAAGACCCAATAAAAACGGTTGATTTATCAGCAGGTTCATATACCATGTTTCGTTTATCGGTCCACATGGCAGGGTCATCATCAAACGATGCATCAAACCCCTTACTTCTTACATAATACTCCCAGCTTACTAATGATAGTGAGACCAATACCAATGTTAAGATACCGGCTTTTGTCAGTGATGGTGCAGTCATTTTGGAAAAAATTATAGGAAAAATAATAGTTTACTATAAACGGATATTCACTTCGAAAACTAATAAATCAGGAAATACTTTTTTCATTGAGATTATAACATGCCAAACAATGGGTATCTAATTATACCCCGCACAGGCAAAAGAAAAATTATAACCGATTTAAATATAATATGAATAATTCAAAATACATAATAAAAAAGAATATTTAAATTGGCCCAGCAGCCTTAATCAATGATTCTGCATTAAAATATAGCTGCGTTTATCAGCATGCGGGGCGCCATTAAAGCGAATTATTTCTTTTATTACGAGCATGAATTCGTGATCGCCGGACTAAAACTGGGTTATGGACTTATTGATACGCCGCCTGAAAGCGGGCATTTTGCGCTCTTGTACATTTGGTTCGCTGAGCCGCCGTTATTTCAATAAAGAAGTGGATTCGTTTCCGTTAGTAAACGTATTTATACATAACAATAAGAAGCAGGTTGGGTACTTCCCTGTTTTTGTGAAAGTTTGTTGGTATGTGCATGAGAAATATCACTGACGGAATGCCTTAGCATAAAAGTGTCAGTCATTACCGATGCCTTATACCTGTTAGATTTTTCTCTTTTCACATGTATTCATTCCTGCCAATGCATATAGGGGGCAGAAGCTGATCATTGAAGTTGCTAAAAAAATGCCGCCCAATACCACCAATACCATCCCGAATGTACCGGTTACGCTTCCGGTAAAATATAATGCCGCAAAAACGATCGCTACTATCACGCGGAGCGTGCGGTCTGTGTTACCCATGTTCTTTTTCATACGATGTATTTTAATGTGTTTTGAAACCCTCAATCAGGAGTGTGATTAACAAGGCCATCAGCAGGCAGCCCATACAGATTAATG
>JAYTOS010000162.1:0-2671 GCA_043747705.1 Bacteroidota bacterium | reverse complement strand
TGTAGTCGGTAACTACAACTGCAGAGATTTTGGCAATTAGGAATGCACAGAAAATGGCAACAAGGAATACACAACTGGTGTAAATGTAAATTTAGTTTTTTTCTGTTTCAAAGATTGTTTTTCTGTTCTTCATTCTAAAGCTTTTTCCGCTTAGATTTATGACTTCACATTGATATAATAACCTGTCGAGAAGTGCAGTCGCCAGCACTTCATCATTCGAGCATTGCGGCCCATTCTGTTGGTTTCTTATTTGTGGTTATGATAAAAGATGTTTTTTCATAAAGGTTGTTTATAAAATTAAAAAGGCTTACGGCATGCGTTTTTTCAATCGGGAAGAGCATGATATCGTCAATGACAATCAGGTTGGCTTTTAATAAACGTTTATAATCGGCTTTTGCGGTACGTGTAAAATCTTTCATTTTAAGCATGTTGATCAGTTCTTCCATCGTTCTGAAGTAAGCACTGTATCCCCGGGCCACTGCATCAGCGCAAAGGCCTGCAGCTAAAAATGTTTTACCAGTGCCCGATGGACCCATCAGTATAATGTTATAGATCTGGTCTAGCCAGTTAAGCTCCCTGAGTTGATGTAAACGTGCCTTCTGCAGGCCGTTATCGAAACTGTGGTCATAGGAACCAAGGTCACTGGAACGAGGCAGCCTTGCCGACTTGAGGCGCTTTTTCATATCATTCTGCTGACGGTGCTCAGCTTCTATGCCCAGCAGTCTGGCGGTATAATCCATATAACCACTTTGATTCTTTTCAGCTTCTATAATCAGTTGGTCAATGCCGGTAATGATACCACCCATTTTAAACTGTTGGCAGTACTGTGAGATGAGTTGTTTATTATTCATGATTTAATTGTTGTTTTTTAAAAGTGTTTCGTAATCTTCAATGGAACTGGTAGCAGGTTCATTCAAGGCTACGGAAGGCAATCTGTTCAACGGATTCAGATAGATGATTGGAGAAGAAGGCTGGTGAAAAAAAGAAGCGTCATCCCTGGTAAACTGTTCTACCACTGCTTTAAAGTCACTGGCGCTTACTACCTGATTGTCCGAGCAATAATCCAGTGCTTTTTGAACGATAGGTTTGGGAGCGCTTTCAATGATTTGCTTAAAGAGTAGTACCTGGTCACGGATATACCGGGGCTTTGCCTGTCGGATAGCATATAAAAAATTCTTTGCCTGTAATGGATTTTCCATTAGTTGGCTCAGCTCTTCAATGAGCGCGTTAATGGCCCTGGACTTATCTCGTGCATGATCGTTGTTTTTGATCTTTAGTCCCTGACCTGCAGCCACCAGGTGCCTGCATATTTCTTTTTCCTGTCTGTCTGAGAAAATGATGTGGCCCTCGGCCAATGTCATGGTCACCGTGCTTCCTCTTCCCTTGTAGGTGCCCAGGGGAAGGGAATAAAAATTACTCTTGTAGGATATGGTATTGTCTTTTCTTACCGTACAGGTCTTTAAAGCCACTGGTTGTTGTACATATTGCATGTAAGGTGTAAGGAACGGTTTTTCAATGTTCCATTCTGCAAACGGTTCTTTCTTTGTGCTGCCATGAATCATCAGGTTGGCTGTACGACCCAGCCAGCCAAGGGCTTCCTCGTTGAGCGTTTCTATATCCCAGAAGGGTCTGTTGTACAGAAAGTTCTGTTTAACGTACTTAACCACGTTTTCTACCTTGCCCTTACTTTCAGGATCTGACCTGCGGCAAAAGTGAAGTTTAAAAGGCCTTTCACGGGTATAAGCCTTAAACCGGTCAGTAAGAATCAGGTCGCCTTTGTTTTCACTTACCAGGAAAACTTTGTCCTGATCATAAACGATCTCATCTGGTATGCCAGCAAAAAAGATGAATGCTTTTTCATGCGCCTCGATAGCAAGTTCACTGGTAAAGTATTTATCCAGGAACCAGATGTATTTATACCTGGACCTTGATAATACAATGGTAAAAAAGAAGACCTTAATCCTTTTACCCTCGTTATCACGAAGGTTGTACTCACCAAAGTCAGCCTGGGCCTGCTTTCCGTAAGGAAGTTCCTCTACAACCTCATAGTCTCTTATAATGCTTGTTTTAGGAATGCGGTAGTGCTGGCGGATCCAGATCACGTAATTGAAAACAGTTTTCGGAGATACTGCAGGAAAATCCAGGAACTGTTCTTTCAACCAATCATGCATTTGCGCCGAAGAGGTATCAGGATATTTCTCTAACCGACTTTTAATAAAGGTCTCATAAGGTAGCAGTTCCCTCTTGCGATCGGATTGTTTGTCAACAAACTGATCAAAGTCCCTTTCACTCATGGAAAGATAATTCCTGACGGTTCGCCAGTTAAGTAATACAGTCCGGCAAATTTGAGAAACAGTGAGACCTTCCCGGCTCATTCTGTGAATTTCGTGGTACATCATCAATTTGGTTAAGTATGCATTCATTAGTGCCGGAATTGTTTCCGGCGAAGTTGACCTTTTCCATTCCGGGGGATCCCCCGGAATGGAAAAACTCTGCATTCCTTGTTGCCATTTTTTGTGTACTCCTTGTTGCCAAAATTTGTGTAGTGTTATTTACCGATTAAAATTTAAAACTTTATAAACGAATTTGCCTTATTCTGGAGATAATTTTAGTTTTAGGCATTTTCAAATCACTTGAAAACCATGGTTAGATTTAAAATATGACTCAATGC
>JAYTOS010000161.1:0-5278 GCA_043747705.1 Bacteroidota bacterium | reverse complement strand
ATGAATCCAAATCAATTATTGATGGCAAAATAGTTTGGAAAAAAGAAATTTATAGACCATAAAAAAGGCTGCCACCACACATTGCATTGCCAAAATGTGGGCTGAAGGATGAGCTTCATTGCTTTATTAATACTATCGAAATAGTACATTCGTAATAATTAATTTTCTGAATTTTTTAGTTTTTAAGATCTGCCATAAACAAATCAATACCCTCCGCATATACCTTACAGCAATTCCGGCACATACGACAAATAGAAGAGGGCCATCAAATTGATGGCCCTCTTACTATTACTAATCCAGTTTCTTGGTATTAACTATTAATAGTATTTCAGTTTCATTTCAACGCGCCTGTTAAGGGCTTTGCCTTTGGTGGTTTTGTTGTCAGCAATTGGTTTTGAAGAACCATATCCTTCAGAACTTAACCTGCCGGCACTGATTCCACCTTTTGTGGTAATGTAATCATACACAGATTTTGCACGGTTCTTACTCAAAGGAATATTGATCTTGTCGCCACCGGTAATATCTGTATGGCCTTCAATATCTAATTTCAGGTTAGTATCTTCTTTCAGAACAGCCACTACATCATTCAAGGCTTTGAATGATTTGGGTAATAATTTGGCACTGTTTGTCTGGAAGAAAATATTCTTCGCACTGGTGTTCACTTTTTTAACGATCTCTTCCTTAATAATAGGGCAACCATTGTTTTCCTTTACACCGGGAACATCAGGACACTTGTCTTCTTCATCATTGATACCATCGCCATCCCTGTCTGGAATCGGGCAACCCTGGTAACGGGCCACACCCGGTACATCAGGACACTTGTCTTCTTCATCATTGATGCCATCTTTATCTCGGTCCGGAATTGGGCAGCCATCATATTTGGCAAAGCCTTTCACATCTGGACATTTATCATTGTCATCATTGATACCATCACCATCCCTGTCTGGAACAGGGCAGCCAAAGTATTTGGCAACACCCGGTACAGTAGGGCATCTGTCGTCTTTATCCAGTATACCATCGCCATCTGTATCTTTTTCAACCATAGGCGGTGGTGGAGGTGGTGGTGCCACAACAACCGGGGGAGCTTTTTTATCTTTTAATGGAGATGCGATACCGATAGAATAGTTCAGGTGGTTTACTGATAATCCGGAAACCATTGCATGGTAATTGAAATTGGTATTAAGATAGGTTTCATCACCCAACGCTACCTGTATGCCTGCACCAATTGGGGCATATGCCGCAAAATAAGTTCCGTCATACATAGAAGCACCTACTCCAAATGACAAATAAGGTACGATTATATGTTTATCGGTCAGTAATTTGATATTAAGACTGGCACTTGTTTCCAATAAAAACTTGTTGTCCAGTGGTGGTGTAATACCTGATTTATAAGAGAAAGGGTATTTTACGTAAGTACCACCCAGGTTTGCCATAAAATCAATATGCTCGGTAAGACCTTCAAAATAAGTAAAGCTGACACCGGGAGCCATCTCTTTTATCTTAGCCCATTGATCTTTACTTAATACATCGGACAGCGATGTCTTATCAATAAGAATAGCTGTTTTCATGTCTTTCAGAAAAAAATTAAGCCCCAATGTTGGCCTTTTCTTATAACTAATAGGAGTTTGGGCAAAAGACAGAGCTGCCAAACCAACAGCTATCAGAGAAAAAAGAAATTTCTTCATAAACAGTTTTTTATTGAGTTAGCGCAAAAATACAGGCAGAAAATGACTTTTAAAAATTATGATAACTTTATATTATACCCATTTTATTCCAGTGTTCCCTTGTCAACGACTTCCACCTTTACTTCTGTAACACCATTTTGTATGAACCCAAGCTTTTTAGCGGCGGCCTTGCTCACATAAATCACCTTGCCCTTTTCATCCATTTCTGAGCGCAGCCGGTCATTAATTCTCAATACTACTGATTTGTTATTTGTCAAATTAGTCACGCGAACCCATGTGTTCAGATCAAAATTGTTATTGGCAGCACTCAGTTTGCTATTTCTGTACTTTGCGCCGGTAGCGGTTTTGGTGTCATCCAGATTCGGGTTGTAAATACCGGCGGTTCCCGTTATTTCGGTGGGTTCTGTATTTTTTACTACATCGGCTTTAGCGGAATCAATATGATTGCTGGAATCCCCGACTGCCTGTAAACTATCCAACTCCAGCTTAACAGCGCGCGAATAAAAAAATATTACCGGCTGAACTTTTACTTTTACCAACCCGTCTTCTTTATAATCCAGTAACCTAGCGGCTTCCCCACTCATATCTACAACCCTTCCCTTTCGTTTCATCCGGGGGTGCATTCTGTCATTAATACGAACAATCACCGATTTCTTATTTTTAAGATTGGTTACCAGAACCCAGGTATTCAGTTTAAAATTATTACTGGCAGCAGTGAGCTTACTATTGCGGTAGGTTTCACCGGTTGCCGTTTTGGTTCCATCTAAATTAGAACTGTAAAAACTGGCAATCCCCATTATTGCGTTACCTATTGCTTTAAAGGTATTAGGGGTAAGTGTATCAATAGCTAATGCAATATCCTGTTTCAATACAACAGTATCTAAATTACTTTTATCAACTGATTTAATATAAGTTGATATTATTGATTGAACTTTTATTTCAAATGAAATATGCTTAAGCACACTTAATTTACTGGAAGCTTCTCTTGTTACATAAATGAGCATCCTCATTTTTTTCATTTTGGAAGTAAGACGGTCGTTGATGCGGACGAGAACTGATTTCTTAGTTTTTAGATTGGTTACTTTAACCCAGGTATTTAACTTAAAATCGTTACTGGCGGCGGTGAGCATACTATTTAGAAAAAGTTCACCTGTTGCCGTTTGGGCACTATCGTGTATGAGGCTATATACACCAGCCATTCCGGTTAATACCTTCCCTTTCAATTGATACTGTGCAGGCTTTGCCGTATCCAAAATACTGGTATTGCCTATTTTCAGGGGGAGACTATCCTGCTGTGCCTTTACAAAAGAAATTAAGGAAAGGAATGTTATAAGGGAGAGGATCTTTTTCATGATGAATATGTAATTTAAAACATCAACTTACCCTTGTTCACATGAGTAAAATAATCAAAGCATCGGGATATAGTTAGATTTTGAAGTAATATTTTGAAAAACGCCATCGACTGAGAAGTCAAATAGTATGCCAAAAAGAGAGTTTTGTATCTATTTTATTATCAATAAATATCTATAATATATTGATAATCATTAAATAATATTAATTTAGATAGTTCTATCAGTTTGAAGAAGTTAGTATTCATTGTCATGTTAATTGGTTTCCAATTGGATTTTATTGGCAGCAGCGGGTCAGGAACGGTTTTATCCCTAAGGTAATCAGTAGAACTGCTTATGAGAAAAAAGCTGCTTACCGGCATTGGGGAGGAAGGGTTAGGTAACAGGTCATGCTCAATGCTTATGGCCGGTTAAATTTATCGGTCATTTCATCGCCGGTAATATCGCCTTTACTGCGGATATGTATTGGCATATTGGCAATCCATTAATCACATTCTTTTGTGTAGAGATATTCGCTCATATTTCGGTTACTTCTACCACTGCATCTAAATTGAGCGCGCCATGAATATGCGGAAATACCTCATTGATGGAACCCGCCAATTCAAATATCAAAGGACGTTCTATTTTGCTTTTTTCGATTTTCAGTTTTAATAATTCTGTCTTCCCCTTATAATATCTTTCCAACACACCTGCCACCTGCGGTTCAGTACTACAGTGAATAAATCCTTCTATATCAAGTGTATCGGAGTCATAATGCCCTTTTAATTGCGCATCGGCCCATTGTTTTTTAGTGGTAACGTGGTATATATAATCTGATTCCATGATTTTATTTTTGTACTATTCTATGATTTGGACTGTACCTCTCAATTTACTATTGTTACTATTTGATGGGACACATGACTTGTAAATGTAACCGATTTTTCACGATTCAAATGGGTCGGTTCACGCTGACACTGGTTTTATTTTCTGATCCAATAACATCAGGTCGGTAAGTACCATTGCCGTTACGGCTTCGAGTATAACTGGCACGCGCAGGGAAATGCAAAGATCATGTCGGCCTTTAACAGAGAAATGTTCTATTTCATTGGTTTCCCTGTTCCAGGTTTCTTGTTCTTTGGGTGTGGAGGATGTGGGTTTTATAACGATACGGTAAACAAGTTCATTACCGTTGGTTATACCTCCTACTATACCACCGGCATGATTGGTTCGGGTTTTACCAGTTTCATCTATAATTGCATCGTTATGCTCTACACCAAACATTTTGGCTGCGGCAAAACCGGCTCCAAATTCAACCCCTTTAACAGCCGGGATGGCAAATACAGCATGAGCCAGTAATGATTCAACGGAATCGAAAAAGTGTTCGCCTAACCCGAGCGGCAAACCCGTTACCCTGCATTCTACTATTCCGCCAATACTGTCTTTTGCTTCAATGGCTTTGCTGAGTCCTTTTTCCAGATCGGTTTCACCACCAATTTCAAGTATGGTTGATTGTATTTCGATTCCTTTAAGTAATTTTTTGGCGATCACCCCAACGGCAACCAGACAAACCGTTAATCGTCCGCTAAAATGGCCTCCTCCTCTAAAATCTTCAAATCCCCCATATTTGGCATGTGCCGTAAAATCGGCATGGCCGGGACGGGGAACCGCTCTTTGTTTTTCATAATCACCGCTGCGGGTATTATTATTTTCGAAAAGGATAGTAAGCGGTGCGCCAGTTGTATGCCCGTTAAACAGACCCGTTTTGAAAATAGGGATATCATCTTCTTTCCGCGGTGTCGTTCCTTTTTGTACACCTCCTTTTCTGCGCTCTATATCCGGTAAAAAATCTTCTGCTGTTAAGGGGAGCCCGGCAGGACACCCATCAATGGTTAATCCAACACAGTCGCCATGCGATTCGCCAAAAATGTGTACACGGAATATGCGGCCGAAACTGTTCAAGGGTTATTGATTTATTTGGTTAGAGGATGCTGGGTTTTGGATACTGGATGATACTGGATGCTGGTATTCGTTATTTAGTTTTTGGATGATGGATTCTGGATACTGAGTTCTGGATACTGGTTTTTGGATACTCTTTTCTGGATACTGGATACTATATACTTGATGCTGGTTTTTGGATACTGGTTTTCATTTTTGGTTTTTAGATGTTGCTTATATATGTATTATTTTTATTGATGCACCGATTTTTTGTATGTGTTCATAGAAATCGGGGTACGATTTGTTGATGGCTTCGGCCTCTTCAATCTT
>JAYTOS010000160.1:0-4135 GCA_043747705.1 Bacteroidota bacterium | reverse complement strand
TTTTCAATTATAAATATACGTAAAAGGTTCAGCGCATTGGTAGATGTCAATTCAATGTTTCTTCGCCTGTCGAAACGAAAATTGAACTGTTTGGTGACTACCTCATCCTTATTGGCTACCGCCACCCAGACCATGCCCACCGGTTTTTCGACGGTAGCCCCATCGGGCCCCATAATACCGCTAACCGCGATGGCATAATCGGTTTGCATGAGGGTTAGAACAGATTTTGCCATTTGCCGAACAGTAGCTTCACTAACAGCACCTACTGTATGCAGAATTTCATCACTTACATTCAATAAACGTTCTTTGATGGTATTGGAGTAACTAACCACGCTGCCGATAAAATAGGCAGAAGAGCCGGGATGGGCCGTTATCAAATGTGCTATATATCCCCCGGTACAACTTTCGGCGGTGGCCAGGGTTTTGCCTTTTTCTTTTAATAACCTGCCAATAACCAGTTCCATGGGAATATCCTCATCTACTACTAAAAAATCTTTTACTTTTTCTTTGAGTGATTGAAAGCGGGTGCTGATCTCCTTCTGTAAAATACTTTTATCAAAACCAAATGCTGTCAACCGTAACCTTACCATACCATAATTAGGCAAATAGGCAAGCTTGATATGTTGCGGCAATGCTTCTTCAAAATCCTGAATCATTTCTGCCAGGAAAGATTCGCCTATGCCCGCAGTTAGTAAGGTCCTGTGTTCAATAAAACCTGTTTGAAACAGGTCAGGAATCAAGGGGATAACCTGGTTGGTCATGATCCACTTCATTTCATGCGGCACGCCGGGAAGGGAGATGAATATTTTGTCCTCTTTTTTAAATAACATCCCGGGTGCTGTGCCCCTTTCATTTCTTAAAACGGTACACACATCGGGCACTTCAGCCTGTTTGGCATTGCGCTCGATCATGGGCCGTTTTAAAATATTTTCAAAAATATTTTTCACATGATCAAGGGTGGGCTGGTCAATGGTCATTTTGCCCCCGAAATATTTACACAGTAAAGGTTTAGTAATATCATCAGCCGTAGGTCCCAGGCCACCTGTAATGATGATGATAGAAACCTGTTTGCTTTCTTCATCCAATGCCTGCCAGATATCATCCCAAACATCCCCAACCGCTACCCGGTGTTTTACCATGATGCCTGTCTTATTCAACTCCTGTGCTATCCAGGCACTGTTGGTATCTATTACCTGTCCGATCAATAATTCATCTCCAATGGTAATGATTGATGCAAAAACTTTTTCCATAGTCCGCTTCCGCTTAATTTTAGTGCAAGGTAAAGGTCAATTATGAAAACACTGTATTGGTTTATTTGTTTAATGGTTTACTCATCTCTACTATTTGGTCAATCCCTGCATGAACGTTTAGCCAAAGCTGTAGAAAAATTACAGTCCGATAGCCAGATGAGGCATGCCATGATAGGTTTATCCGTTTGTAATAGCCTGACGGGCGAGAAAATATTCGAAGTAAATGCCCAAACTGGTTTAGCACCAGCCAGTTGTCAGAAAACCATCACCAGTGCGGCTGCCATGGAATTGCTTGGGCCACAATACCGGTATCAAACTATTTTAGGGTATGAAGGTTCTATCAACCAAGGTAGCTTGAAAGGAAACCTGTTACTGATTGGAGATGGCGATCCTACTTTTGGAAGCTGGCGTTTTGAGTCAACCAAGGGCGACAGGGAACTTGAACAATTGATTGGTATAGTGAAAGAAAACGGGATCAAAAAAATAGCTGGCGGATTGATAGGGTATACCGGCAAATGGGAACAGAAGACTATTCCCGGCGGATGGATATGGGATGATATGGGTAACTATTATGGCGCGGGTATTTCTGCAATTAACTGGCATGAGAACCAATATAACCTGGTATTACAATCGGGAAGTAATGAAGGGGATAAAGTATCTATTGTGGAAACAACTCCAAAACTATACAAAGTAAACCTGGAAAGCCGGGTGCTTTCCGGCAGGAAAGGTAGTGGCGACAACGCTTATATATACCTGGCACCCTTCGCATCGAATGGCTTTATAACAGGTACTATTCCCAGGGATGAAAAAGCTTTTGTGATATCGGGTTCTTTTCCTGATCCGTCACTGCAACTATTGGCAACATTTACTGATAAGTTGGATTCCGCTGATATGAAGCCGAAAAGTTTTTGGGTATCTGATAAATATGCAATACCGGCGTATCAAAAATTAGGTATCGTGTATTCGCCCTCAATGGATAGCATTAATTACTGGTTCATGAAAAAAAGTATCAACTTGTATGGCGAAGCATTTCTTAAGGCCATTGCTTATCAAAAAACAGGGTTGGGTTCAACTGATAAGGGATTAGAGATCCTGAAACAGTTCTGGAAGGAGCGGGGCATTGAACCATCTGCCTTGCATATGATTGACGGCAGCGGCCTCTCACCTCAAAACCGTGTTACTGCCGATGCATTGGTAAAAGTATTGCAATACGCAAAGGGCAGGCCCTGGTTCAATTATTATTATGATGCCTTGCCGGTATTCAATCAAATGAAATTAAAAAGCGGAACCATTGGCGGCGCGAAAAGTTTTGCCGGGTACCATACTGCTAAAGACGGAACTGCCTATATGGTGGCATTTATCATTAATAATTATGGTGGACCAGCCGGGGAAATCGTTAGGAAAATGTACCTGGTGCTGGATGAGCTGAAATAAGCGATTACTGAAATCTATGCCTGATTGCGCTGTTGTGGAAAAAATAATTCTCATAAATACGCAAAGAACAATAAAACCCATCCCTAATACTACAGATCTTAACTTTAATACAATCAAACTGCCATTTATGAAAGAACAAAACTTTAAAAACCACACCCGTTATGTTTTCGGGTACCATGGAATTGCTTCATTAGCCATCATGGCCTTACTCATCGGATCTTTCTTCAATCTTTTCAAATCATCGAAAGATAACCTGTATTCTGCTTCGTTAATTTGTTTGATAGCCGGCATACTGTGCCTGGTATTCTGGTATATGCGTTCTTTTGCATTGCGTGCACAGGACAGGGCCATTCGTGCGGAAGAAAATTTCCGTCATTTTATATTAACCGGGAAGCCTTTTCCTGCGGGCCTGCGGATGGGACAGATCGTTGCGCTGCGTTTTGCTTCTGATGCAGAACTGCCGCCCTTAACAAACCGTGCAGTAACTGAGAACTTAAAAAGCAGTGCCATCAAAGAAGCTATCCAACACTGGCGGGCTGATCATTACAGGGCCTGATCGCTAGTAAAAAATGGAGACAGGGTTTGTCTCAAGTCATCAGGCATACTTATCCGTTTACCTGTTTTAATATCAATAAAGAATAAAACTACTTTCCCTGTGGTGAGTAGTTTTTTTCTTTCATTGTACACCTCATGATGAAATTCTATCTGGTGCTTCAGGGGTAATTCTCTCAATGTAGTTTTTATGGTGATCAGGTCATCATAATGTGCCGGCCGCAGAAAACGGGCTTCCATTTGTACAACAGGCATACGTACACCCATTTCTTCCATCCGCTTATAAGTAAAACCTAACACACGGATACTTTCTGCACGGCCCACTTCAAAGTATTGGGCATAGTTGCCGTAATAAACGATGTCCATCTGGTCAGTTTCCGCATACCGTACCCTTACCGTGGTGTTGTGCTCGTACATAATTATCTTAATTTGTTGACAAACTTACGCCCTCTATCTGTTTTTCCACAAATGATGGAATGATGTTTGCTTACAAAACGCTAATACTACCTTTAAGAAACACGTTTTCGCTTTTTATTAAGAAAGAAACTGAAATCTTTGTTGCTTAGCAACCCAATACATTTTATGAAGAAAACCGTTCATATTCTTTTACTCGTCTTCGGTTGTAGTATCAGTTTGTTAGTGCAGGCACAGCTGACACAGCTAAACCTTGACCCCGATGCTGAATTTAAAAATGCCAAAGACCTTTACCAGAAGGAACAATTCAGCCTCGCTTATCCTGTATTTAAAAAATTAGCCAATAATGGCGTTAACCAGAGTAATATACCGGCCAGCATACGCCTGGAGTGCCGCTATTATTATATTATCTGTGGTTTGCAATTGAATGATGCTACGGCTGTACCTATGGCAGTTGAATTTATTGACCTGGAAAATAATACCCC
>JAYTOS010000159.1:0-4240 GCA_043747705.1 Bacteroidota bacterium | reverse complement strand
CAGTTGACCGATGAAACTATCCGCTCCATGGGTTTTAAAAACATCCAGCATCAGCCCCCTCGATCCTCCCCCGCTAAATGGCCGCATAATAGCCACGGGAAGAGCAGGCACAAATTCTCCATTCATTCCCAAAGCAGTAAAGCACCAGGTAATGCCACTAATGATCGCTTCCAGTGCACCACTATCCCGGAATACGCGGATGGCCACTAACAAACCTACCAGGTAGGGAATTACTTTAATAATCACTTCCCAGCCCTGTTTGGCACCTTCAATAAACGCATCAAACACATCTATCTTTTTTATAAACCCACCCGCAATAAAGGAACAGATAATTAAAAAAAGGATCACGTTACCTAATACATTACTAAACGTTTCTTTGGTAAGCAAAGTGGGTACAGGAATATTTTTCTGCGATGGCAGGCCATTGATAAAAAAAGCAAATAACAATATACCCGCAATAATGCCTGTGAGCCACATGATTAATACTTTATCAAAACGCAGGCGTTGATAAATACCGGTAATGATAATACTCGCAATGGTTGCAATCGTAGTAGCAATCATTAACGGTACAAATACACTTGTAGGATTAGTACTGCCGGCACCGGCTCGGTAAGCAATGATAGAAAGAGGTATCAATGTTAACCCGCTGGTATGCAATACAAGAAACATGATCTGCGAATTACTCGCGGTATCTTTCGATGGATTTAATTCCTGCAGGCTGCCCATGGCTTTTAAACCGAACGGTGTGGCGGCATTATCGAGGCCCAGCATATTGGCACTGAAATTCATCACCATTTGTCCCATAGCCGGGTGTTTCTCCGGCACTTCCGGAAAAAGACGTTTCATGAACGGGTTCAGCAGGCGGGCCAGAAAATTAATGGCTCCTGCTTTCTCACCAATATTCATCAATCCCATAAAAAATACCATTACACCCGCAATAGGTAAGCCAATGTCGATGACGGCCGATTTGGAAGAATCGAAAATACCTTCCACCATTTTCTTGAATATTTCATAATCATGAAAGACGATCAGTTTGATCAGCGCGATGAACAAACCAATGATGAAGAATAATATCCAGACGTAGTTTAAGGCCATAACAGGGATTTATGGGGTGAAAATAACAAATTCGGGCAAGCGTTATGATACCAATTTTGAATTTCGAAACCGGGGCCAGTTGTTTGCCTGAAAGCTTATCCCCGTTGATGAAATGGGTGGTATAGCTGGCTTTTGACAATTTGTAGCCAGTTGCCTTAAATCGGGCTATATTTGCCGCTCAAATTTTTGATGAGCAAAGGACAGAATGTACAATTGTGCGACGCAACAGGTGCTGATAAATGACCTGCTGCCTGGAACATAGTTTGTACTTCGTACTTCTAAAATCGTATTTCAAATGGCTTTACAAGCAGGCATTGTGGGATTACCGAATGTGGGTAAATCAACTTTATTTAATGCAGTCAGCAATAGTGCCAAAGCGCAGGCAAGCAATTACCGTTTTTGTACCATTGAACCTAATGTGGGCTTAGTGGATGTACCCGATGCAAGGCTTACCAAACTAGCCGAGTTGGTTATTCCCGACCGCATTGTACCTACCCAGTTAGAAATTGTAGATATTGCCGGTCTGGTTCGCGGTGCGAGCAAGGGTGAGGGTTTAGGTAATAAATTCTTAGGTAATATCCGTGAAGTAGATGCGATTATTCATGTGGTCCGTTGTTTTGAAGATGAAAATGTATTGCGCGAAGAAGGGGCCATTAACCCCATCAGTGATAAAGAAATTATTGAAACCGAATTACAGTTAAAAGACCTGGATAGTGTAGAAAAGAAATGGTCGAAAGTAGAGAAAATGGCCCGCGTTGGCAGCGATACAAAAGCCAAAGCAGATTTTGAAGTTTTATCGCGGTGTAAATCTCACCTGGAAAAAGGAAAAAATATACATACCCTCGGTTTGGATAAAGAAGAAAAAACCGTTGTTGCCGATCTTTTTTTATTAACTGATAAACCGGTGCTCTATGTTGCCAATGTGGATGAAGCCAGTATGCATACCGGCAATAAATTTTCTGAAGCCTTACAGGCCGCAGCCAAAGCTGAAGGTGCGGAAGTGATTGTGATGTGTAATAATATTGAAGCGCAGATAGCCGAAATGGAAGCAGCGGAAGACAAGCAGATGTTCATGGAAGAATATCATATGAAAGAACCTGCTTTGAACCGGCTGATCACATCGGCTTATAAATTACTGAACCTGGATACTTATTTCACTGCCGGTGTGCAGGAAGTAAGGGCATGGACGATACACAAGGGATGGAAAGCCCCACAGGCTGCCAGTGTGATACATACTGATTTTGAAAAAGGGTTTATTAAAGCGGAAGTAATTGCTTACGCTGATTTTATTAAATATGGCAGTGAAGCTGCCTGCCGCGATAATGGCCGTTTACGCATTGAAGGGAAAGAATATTTAGTGCAGGATGGGGATGTAATGCATTTTCGGTTTAATGTGTAGGGGTCGGGGCGCTAAAGCGACCTGAACCTTACCACAAAAGATGAGCATACTGAAACAAAAAACGGTTAGGCCGCACCAGCGTCCCGACCGTTTTTTGTTTCAGTATATTTGCTTTATGCCAAACTTGTCTATATGGGAGAAAGAAAGCTTCTATGCCCCACAGGATATCATCATTGTGGGTGCCGGACTCATGGGCCTCTGGTGCGCATTGGAAATGAAAAAGAAAAATGATGCACTACGTATTACCATTATAGAAAGAAACACTTCCCCGCTGGGTGCTTCAACACGTAATGCAGGTTTTGCCTGCTTTGGAAGTCCTACAGAAATGATACATGATGCAGCAACCATGGGAACGGATGCGATGCTTGAGATAGTTGAAATGCGTTATAAAGGCATTGAAAAAATAAAAGCATATTTTCCTGATACAGTGATAGGATTTGACCTATGCGGCGGTTATGAATGTATCAATAAAAACTATCCCCATTGGGATGCGTTAAACGGTAAAATAGATTGGCTCAACCGTTTGTTAAAAGACATAACCGGTAACCCTAAAAGTTTTCAGCGAAACGATAAGAAATTAGCCGCACTTGGACTTCAGGGTTTTGATGCACTTATCGAAAACTCTTCTGAAGCAGCTTTGCATAGTGGCAAATTGGTTCAGGCGCTTACGCAAAAAGTACAGTCGGCGGGTATCCGGATTTTATATGGAATTGAAATAACGGGTTGGGAAAAACAGCATTCACAAATACATATTCAAACTAATAAAAAAATCAACCTTATTGCGCAGCAGGTTTTATTTTGTACCAATGCTTTTACCAATACGCTCTTACCTGAATTGAACATTATGCCTGCCCGCGGACAGGTAATCGTGACCTCTCCTATTAACGGCCTTGCGCTCAAAGGCACATTTCATTTTGATGAAGGGTTTTATTACTGGCGTAACCTTGGCAACCGCGTACTTATTGGCGGAGCGAGGAATACAGCTTTTGAAAAAGAGAAAACTATTGATCTCTCCGGCTCCTTAGTAGTGAAAAATGCATTGGTATCTTTTTTACATCTACACCTGCACCCAAAATATGAATACAGCATAGAAAACCATTGGAGCGGCATCATGGGTTTTACTGCAGATAAGAAACCTTTAGTGGCAAAGGTTAGCGAAGGGGTATTTGCGGCCATTGCCTGCAACGGTATGGGAGTGGCATTAACACCGGTTATTGCTGAAAAGGTGGCTCTCCTGCTCGCAGAACAATTTTAACCATATTATTTTCCAACTTACTTATTTTTGTCGCAATTTACCATTATGAAATATACACTTACGCTTATTTTCCTGTTGGGCCTGCTCGCTGGCTGTAAAAGCAAAACCGAAGACAATAAAGAAGATGCCAATGCCATTACTGTGCCTGCTGTATTAAGTTATAGCATAACCAATATTTACCCCCATAATACCGGTTCTTACACGGAAGGATTGGAGTGGCATGACAACGCTTTATATGAAAGTACCGGTGATACCGAATATAAAGGGAAAAGTAAATTGGCAAAGATTGACCTACTAACAGGAAAAGACATTCAACAAATAACGCTTGCAAAAGAGTATTTTGGAGAAGGAATAACGGTATTAAATGGCAAGATTTATCAACTCACTTATAAGGAAGAGAAATGTTTTGTTTATGATTTCAAAACATTTAAAAAAATAGGCGAGTTTACTTATAAAGGCCAGGGCTGGGGGATGACGAATGACGGCAAGTA
>JAYTOS010000158.1:0-10441 GCA_043747705.1 Bacteroidota bacterium | reverse complement strand
CGGCACATCCCAATCCTGTTCAATATTGGTTACATGGAAATACACTTCATCACCCATTTTAATTCCTTCAATATTATCCGGGGTAAGGTGAGAACGTATGGCTGTCATGTAAACATGTACTTTACTACCTTCCCTTACTATTTTAGTAGTAGCTTCTCCTTTGGAAACATATGGGTGACTATTGTCTTCTATTTTAAAGAATTTAACTGATTTTTCCTTAATAACGCTCGCTGCCACAGCCTGTGCATAGTGTGGTTCACCAATTGTTGGATAGTCAAGGATCAATTGCATTTTATCGCCGCTAATATCAAATAACTGTGCGCTTTGTGCTAACTCCGGGCCAGTTGGCAAAAACCGGTCTTTTGTGATTTTATTGTATGCAACTAAATATTTGCCTGTTGGTTTTCTCGAATCCCCACCGGGTATCATCAAATGGCCGGGAGAATAATAAGTAGGTACCCTGTCTAAAACCTTTAAGTCCTTAACATTCCACTTTACCACTTCGCTCGATACGAACATGGTGGTATAGCCATTGCCTTTATCATCAAACTCTGTATGCAAGGGTCCCAATCCAGGTTTTTTAACCTCGCCATATAATGCAGCCTCGTATTTTATTACGGGGATACCGTCGTACGCCCCTTCAAATGCTTTATCAGCGATGGCTTTCTGGATTTTATCAAAACTGAATACCGGAATCAATGCAGCTAATTTTCCACTGCCTACAATGTATTCGCCTGAAGGATCTACATCGCAGCCATGCGGGGATTTGGGGCAAGGGATAAAATAAACCAATTCAGGAAAGTCCTTAACATCCATAACAGTTACTTCAGTTTTGATGGTAGATGTAGCGGTATGTGTTTTTTCATCATAGCGGTTGCTTGCATATTTTACAGCTTGCTTACGTCCTTTGCCTGCTTTAATCAGTTCCGCTGCTTTCTTCCAGTTTACGGCCATAATAAAATCCTTATCACGTTTTGAAGCATTCACTTCCAGTAAAGTATTGGCCTGTTCGGTATTATAGCAGCTAAAGAAAAACCATCCGCTTGATTTTCCTTTTCCGGCATGGCTTAAATCGAAGTTTACACCAGGGCATTGTAATTGAAAAGCAATATCCATGTTACCGGTACTTTTATCTACACTGATGAAACTGATGGTACCTTTAAAATTCTGTTTGTAGGTATTTATAGGAACATCTCCATTTTTATCATCCGGGGGAACACTAAACCTTGTACCGGCAACAACGTATTCTGTATTTTCTGTGATGAATGGTGAACTATGGTTACCTGCACTGTTGGGAAGTTCAATAATTTCAGCAGTATGGAAAGTTGCCAGATCCACCCTTGCAACACGCGGGGTGTTATTGGCATTGGCAAATATCCAACGTCCGTCAATCTCACCATTGGTTTGAGACAGATCTAAATGGTGTTGATCATCCCATGGAATAAAACCATGCGAGGTATTTAACATAGGCTTGGTTTCTTCTGAATACCCGTACCCATTTTCCGGATTAACAGAAAAGATGGGAACCACTTTCAGTAACCTACCGCTGGGTAATCCATACACACTTAATTGCCCGCTAAAACCACCCGATACAAAATTATAATATTCATCATACTTACCCGGCGCAACAAACGTTTTTTCTGCAGCATCGGCACTTACAGCATTACCGGCGTTCTTGGGTTTGCAGGCCTGAGTGCCCAGCAATAATGTAAGAGCTGTTATGGCCATTACATTTAATTTCATTTTTTTCATATTATTATGATTAGAAGGTTTAATTATTGACCTAAGTGTTTACCAAAAAGAGTATCACCGGCATTCATTTTTTATTTAACACCGTCATTTTTTCTCATAAACTCGTAAAGGTTTCTTGCATCGGTATCGCTTAAATTCTGGTTAGGCATGCGCACGAGGCATATCTCGAGCAAAGCCTGCGCTTTTGGATCTTTAGTAATCATTTCGTCTGTATTGGTAATAAAATTCATTATCCAGGGGGCAGTATGCCTTGAGGTGACCCCTTTCCAACCCGGGCCAACTAATTTTTCATCGGTTGTTTTATGGCAACTGCTACATTTTACACTGTATACTTTATTACCATTTTCTGCCATCGCAGCGTCTAATTTTCCATTTACTTCCACTGCTTTAAATTTCCCTTCTCCCCTGTTGGGATCGTAGGAAGGATTGGCGTTTGCTTCTTTTTTTTCTTCAGCTACCGAGGCGCTGGCAGGTGAACCGTTTTGATTGCCACATGCATACAGGAAAGCAACTATAATAGCGGCGGTAATAACTCTTTTCATACTGATTATTTTTTGATTGAATGATTTACTATGCAAGATTAACATGACTGTGCTTATTTTTTTATGCGTTAAATCATACAGGTTTTAAAAAATATTTAATCCATTATCCTTCAGGGGTTCATTTTCCCCGGTATCTCTAATTGTGTGATTTATGCAACTTATTGCTGTAACTGTGTAACAGAAAGCATATATCAAATCAGACCTTTAAAGATTGTTGGTTTATAAATAACCAAAAAATCTGTCATTCTTCCCAACATCAAGGTTGTATAAAATCCATCATTTAAAACATGACTTTAATCATACATGAGTCTGCTAAATGTCATTGTAACGAGTTATTAGACAAGATAGCTTTGAATATGTCTGTTTTATTAAACGAAATGATGGTGGATATTGACTTATTGCTTGCGTGGGGTGCAGGCTACAAAAAAGTGTGTATAAATGAGATTATTTTTAGAGAGGGTACCCATTGCCAATTCTATTATCAATTGGTAAGCGGCAGTGTTAGATGGGTAAATATTGATGAGGAGGGGAAAGAGTTTATCCAAACCATGATAGAGGCTGGTGAATGTTTTGGCGAGTTACCCCTGTTTGATGATGGCCCATTTGCCGCTACCGCAATCGCAGAAGAAGATTCGGTAATTATCCGGCTCCATAAACCTACTTTTTTAGAGTTATTGAAAGAATATCCAGAGATTCACTTTTTATTTAGTCACTTATTGGCAAAAAGGGTTCGCTTTAAATTTTTACTGTTAAAATCGCTCGCCCTGCATGCTCCTGAAGCCAGGATAGCAACACTGTTAAACTATTTAAGAGCAGAAAATAAAAATTTCTGTCCCAAATGCAATCAGGTAAAACTAACCCGTCAGCAAATCGCTGATATGACGGGTCTTCGGGTTGAAACAGTGATCAGGGCCATGCGCAACATGCATGAAAAAGGAGAACTCATGATAGAAAAAGGAAAGGTTTATTATTCGGATATGATTGCAGTCATATAAGTTGCAATACCTCCTGCCGTATTTTGCCTGTAAACGGCAGGTATGCAATCTTCCTTACATCGTTGGTTAAGGCTTTCTTTCTTTAATCTCCTCCTAGTTTCTTTGATTGGCGTTATTTTACGCTATAAAATTACTTTTTCCTTTCCGTTCATTGACCAAAAACATTTACTGCATGGCCATTCACATTTTGCTTTTTCAGGCTGGATAACACATACCCTGATGGTCTTGTTAATCAACCATCTTTCCTTGTTTAAGGGAGAAACGGTTTTTCATAAATATCGTTTCCTCCTATATGCCAACCTTTTTACTGCGTATGGCATGTTAATCAGCTTTCCAATTCAAGGCTATGGTATATGGTCAATCAGTTTTTCTACGCTTTCTATTTTTACCAGTTATGCTTTTACAATCGTTTACTGGAAAGACCTTAACCGTATTCATACCAAAAATATGAGCAGGCTATGGTTCAAAGCAGCACTCCTTTTTAATGTTATTTCTTCTCTTGGTGTATTCTCACTGGCGTTTATGATGGCTACTAAAATGGTCCATCAAAGCTGGTACCTGGCTACTGTTTATTTCTTTCTCCATTTCCAATACAATGGATGGTTCTTTTTTGCCTGCATGGGGCTTCTGGTTGCAAGGATAGAACATATTGCAGGCATACATAAACGACTAAGCAATATTTTTTGGCTGTTTTGTATAGCCTGTATACCAGCTTACCTCTTATCCGCATTGTGGCTGCCTATTCCCCCCGTTATTTATTGGATCGTATTACTGGCCGCCTTTGCACAGATTATAGGGTGGATCATATTCATCAATTTATTTACCCGCAACAAACCTTCCTTTACAAATAGTTTCCCGGTAGCGGGTAGATGGCTGCTCCTGCTTTCGGCATTGACATTGAGTATAAAATTTTTACTTCAATTGGGATCTACCATTCCTTCTCTAAGTCAACTGGCTTTTGGGTTCAGGCCAATTGTAATTGGTTACCTGCATCTCGTTTTACTGGGTGTAATCAGTATTTTTTTGATTGGATACATTCTTTCCTTTAAATTAATAAAGGTCACTAAAATGGTAACCATAGGAGTAGGTGTATTTGTTACGGGTATTTTTATTAATGAGCTGTTTCTTATGGTGCAGGGAGTTGCAGCTTTGAGCTATCATATTATCCCTTTCATTAACGAAAGCCTCTTGATTGCAGCACTGATTATGTTTAGTGGATTGGTATTAATGAATTTCCATTATCGTTATACAGAAAAAAATATAGTAAATGATTTGAATCATAAAGCTAATACAAGTTCCATCTGAACTTTGTCAAAAATAAATTATATGCTACAGATAGAACAACAAACACTGGCGAGTATCGCTTTATCACATCATGAATATATCCCTGTTCTCGAAAGATACAGCCTTGATTTCTGCTGCCGGGGAAAGAAAACCTTACAGGAAGCCTGCATTGAAAAAAACTTACCCCTCCATACGGTGGTAAATGAAATGATGCAATCTGTTAAAGAAGTGAAATCTCAAATGCCTTTCACTGAGATGACTGCCGATCAACTTATTTCCTATATTCTGATCCATCATCATTTTTATGTGAAAAACAGCGTAGGTACCATACTGGGGCATATTGAAAAAATTGTCACCAAACATGGCGATACCTACCCGTATATGCATAAGGTATTGACCCTGTTTACAGAAGTTATAGAGGAATTACTACCTCATATGGGAAAAGAAGAAAAAATACTTTTTCCCAGGATAAATGAAATAGCTACCAGTCTCGGTCAAAACCCATTCAATGCATTGAGCCCGGAGTTTATTAATGCACCCATACAAATGATGGAAGCTGAGCACGATAATGCAGGGCAGCTTTTATTCGAGATCAGAAAACTAACCAATCAGTATACCCCGCCGGAAGATGCCTGCACTACACACAGGGTTTGCCTGGAAGAATTGAAAGCTTTTGAAGAGGATCTGCACCAACATGTACATCTTGAGAATAATATTTTATTCCCTATGGCTAAAAAAATGGTTTCTTTAGTTTCAAACTAAGTAATTGCAAAAAAGATCCTATTAAGATATTTAAACCGACTCAGAATATCTTTTCAAAAAAAAAATAAAAAAGGGGTGTTCCCCGCAGATGTCTCCTGAAAAGGGCTCTGCGGTTCCGCATGTAGATGCATTTACTTTTTGTTGCGTTCAGGATATAATCATATAAATAATAGTGTAACGTCGAGCTGCACAAAATCCTGTTTGAGAGACATCTTCGGAGAACCTTTATGATTATTTTATAGGACACTTTGTGGACAACGGAATCCACTAAACTTAACATTACATCTTCATCCCTTCCATCGGATTGGCACCGATTTTAAAAATATATTCGCTGTTCAATAAATAAGCTCCGCTAACTACTACAGCATCACCATTTCGCAATCCTGATTTAATTTCAATACGGCCATTGCTTTCCGGGCCAACTTCTACCATTTTATTGACAAACTTATTACCTGTGGATTGCAGCCATACAGATGCGCCACGGTTATCGCGGATAACAGCATCAATAGGTAGGGATAATGAATTGTGTTGCCGGTTCCTGATAACTACATTGGCCAGCATGCCGGGTTTTATCTGGTTGCCGTTATTAGGAATCGTTATCCGTACTAAATCAATTCTGGTGTCGGGGTTAATTTCCGGGTTTATAAATTCTATCCTTCCCTCCACCTCTTTATTGGTTGTACCGGGGAATTGAACAATTGCCTGGCCACCTTTGTCAATTGATGATAACTGCGATGAATATGCCTGTGCCTCCGTCCATAAAGTAGAAAGATCAGCCAACCGAACTATCGTACCACCTTCAGTAACATATTCTCCTTCTTTTGCATCAAGAGAGGTTATGTATCCGCCTGAAGGGCTATAAAAAGAAGTGATGGTGGTTGCTTTTCCATTTTTTATTAATTCCTGTATCTGTGCCTCCCGCATCCCCCATAAAATCAATTTATTTTTTGCCGCCTGAACCAATTGTTTAAAATCAATTATTGTATTATCAAGGGTCCTTTGTTTTTCAAGTACCAGCAGGTATTCCTGCTTTGCATTATTCAGTTCTTCGCTGTACAGGTCAAATAATTTACTGCCTTTGTCTACATAATCACCCAGGTTCTTAAAATATAATTTTTCAATTCTTCCCATAACCCTTGCACTCACAGCATTTTGCTTTTGCCTGTTAAAACTAATGGTTGCGGGTAATATCATTTGATCGCCGGTCGTTCCATTGCGCAGTGTATCTATGTGTATATTTCCTAACTGTATTTGTTGGGCACTCAGTTCTATCTCATTTATTTGCTGATGGCTACTTTTTTTAACAGGTGTTAACTCCATTTTACAAACCGGGCACTTACCGGGTTTGTTTTCTTTCACCTGTGGATCCATTGAACAGGTATAATACATATCAGGATCAGTCGTTGCTATAGTTTTTTTATTCCTGCAGGAGAATAACAGGAATGATAATGCCAGTATGATTAAGATATATCGCATGATTACTCTTTTATTTTAATGAAACTTTCGCTATCCATTAAAAACTGTCCATTGGATGCCACCACAGCATCGGGGGATAGCCCCTCAATGATTTGAACCTTATTGTTGAATATGAGTCCTGTAGTTACTTTATGCGCTTTGAAAATATCTCCTTCTTTTTTGAAAACCACCTTATCTAACCCTAAAGAAATCACGGCCTCTTTTGGCAACCAATAAGCGTTTATTGTATTGCCGGTTATTTTTGCTTTCACCTGGCTGCCAACCGGTATATTCGCAGCATTATTTTCGAAATATACCCTCGCTGTTACTGTTTTGCTGTCATTTCTTAAAAATGGTTCCATAAAATTAATCTTCGCACTGAAACTTTTATCCGGTGCCGTTTCGGGAATAATATGAACGCTATTACCCACTTTTACCAGGCTTTGTACATCGGCATAAATATTCAGCACTACCCAAAGTTTGTGGGAATCGAAGACAGATAAAACTGCCTGTCCTTTTTGGATATACATTCCTTCTTTCAATGCCAGTTCTCTTGTGATGATAGGCTCAGCAGCCATTTGTACCGGGGCATTCATGTTTAACGCATCATGGATATGTCCGTTATAATTACTATATACTGAGATGGTAAGCGATGGTTTTTCGTCCTGGATAATATCATATAACTGTTGTGGAGAAACGCCCAGCAGCAATAATTTTTCTTTCGCCGCATAAATAAAAGAAGTATTAGCTGCATCATTTTTTAGTAAAAACAAGAGATTTTGCTGGGCCGTTAGTAATTCAGGACTATAAATGTCCATCACTTTCTGCCCTTTGTGCACATCCTGGAAAGTATATTTCAGGTATAGTTTTTCAATTCGCCCGCTTACCCTCGATGAAACAGATCCGATGGCACGGGTATCATACATAACCGTTCCCAGGGCATCTACGGCTACCTGCTCTTTGCTCTGTTGCATAGTGACAACAGGAATCATGGAAAGAACATGACTGTTAGTAGGTCGTAACAAAATGTTCAGATCAACATCCATCACCGCAGCCTCTTCACCGCCAAGTGGAACCAAATCCATTCCACAAATAGGGCAATTGCCCGGTTTATCCCGTATGATCTCGTGATGCATAGGACAGGTGTAACGTTGCGTAACAGCAACGGGTTGTTTATTTTCTTTTTTATTCGCAGAATGACAACCCAAAGCAATAAAAAGCAGTGGCCATAACAGGTACCGGAATGAGGTTATTTTTTGTTCAACCCTTTTCATAGCCAATTATTTTATTTCGAGGATTTTTTCAAATCTGGTCTGAAGCATTAATAAATCCTGCAGTTGCTGCAGATATTCCAATTGTATCATATTTAAACTTTCCCAGGCATCAAACAGCGTAAAGAGTTCTTCTGTATTCTGCTCATAAGCTAACTGCAGGGTTTGAAAGTTCTTGCGCAATGCAGGGATGATGGTTTCATCAAATAGCCTGATCTGTTTCTTTTTCAGATCCATATCGTTCTGCAAGCCATATGCCATGCCTGTAGCATCATTAACAATCACCTGTTTTTGTTGGTTCAATGACTCCACTTTCCATTTGAGGCTTTCCACATTTGCTTTGGAGGCCCTTGACGACCATTTGGCCATGGGTATTTTAACCGTTCCCAGCAGGGTGTATTGCATGGGTAAGCTGCCAAAGCCAAACATGTGTTCAAAGCGTACACCGAATTCCGGTTTCAGCTTCATAGCCTCAACAGTTTGTTGCAGGTAATTAACCTGAATATCCTGTTGAATCGCTTTAATATCGCTTCGTGCATTGATTAGTGAGGTACTGTCGAAGGCTGTAGTGGAATACATTTTAATAGAGAAGGCAGTATCAATATCAAACTCCAGCGATTTATCCCGGCTCATTAGTGTGTTCAGTACAATCTTTTTTTGTTTGATCTCATTTTCAAGTAACAAGCGCATATTCTGGATATTTCCGATGGCTGCTTTTACTTTATAGTAGGCATTCATTTTCCCTGCCCCGTTTTTATAGCGTATCTCGGCACTTTGAATCATGAAATTCAGCAGCTTTTCATCCTGCGCGAGTACTGCCAATTTCTTTTTACTGATTATCCATTCATAATAATTCTTCTTTGCCTCAGCAGCCAGTTCATTTAACATTGCTTTTTTCCTTTCTATAGCCGGGGCAGAAGCCGATACAAGGTATTTTTCCTCCGCATCTAATCTTTTTTTATTAGGGATCATTTGTTCGGCAGAGATCTGGTACTGTCCCATACCGAAAGACCCATTATCACTTTTGCTCCAGTATTTAGGGTTGTAGGGTATCATCCAGAACCCGGTTCCAATTTGGGGTGCTTCCCAGTTACGGGCTCCTTTTGCTGCTTCATCTGAAGCGCGGATATCGGCATCATACATTTTTAATGCGGGATTGACCATTTGAATCTGCCCGAGAATATTTTCAATGGTAACTGTTTGTGCCCTCGCCGAAAACAGGCTGCACACAAATACAAATACCCAGAGGATTTTTTTAGTCATAGTATTAATGTTTTGATTCTAACACATCCAGTTTTCCATATTTCCGCAACTCATATTCTTTTGTCATTAAAAAAATAAGCGGCGTAACCAATAATATATGTGTTGCAGAAGTTAATACCCCTCCTATCATGGGGAGCACAATGGGTTTCATCACATCGCTTCCTACCCCATTACTCCAGAGAATAGGGATCAATGCAAATAAGGAAACACAGACTGTCATTAATTTTGGGCGTAATCTTTTGGCAGCACCGGCAATTACATACGCTCTTAAATCTTCTTTTGTAATGGTTTCTTTAGAATTTCCTTTTAGTGTAACCAGTTGCTGCATGGCATCATTAAGGTAGATCACCATTACAATTCCGGTTTCAACGGCCAGTCCGAACAAAGCGATAAAACCTACAGAAACGGCTACTGATAAATTCACTCCCCAGAAGTAGATCATATAGGCTCCTCCGATCAATGCAAAGGGTACTGATATCAAACTGAAGAATGCCTCTCTTGCAGAATTAAATGCAAAATACATGGAGATGAAAATGATGAGTAGCACAATGGGTAAGATCAGTTTCATGGTTTTTTCACTACGGATCAGGTTTTCATATTGGCCGCTCCATTCCAGGAAATATCCTTTGGGTAGTTTTTGCAACATCTTATCCAGTTTCTGTTGTGCTTCGGCAACGGTACTTCCTAAATCCCGGTCTCTTACATTAAACAATACTGTACCCCTCAATAAAGCATTTTCTGAATTAATCATTGGCGGGCCTTCCGTAATTTTTATATCCGCTACTGATTCTAAAGGGATGGGACCAAAATTCATGGTTTGTACCTGCATACGTTTAAGATCGCCCAGGCTACTGCGAAAATCCTGCCCGAATCTTGCATTAACAGAAAACCGCTGGCGGCCTTCGATGGTGGTTGTCAGTTTCATCCCGCCCAAAGCACTTTCTACCACTGCATTCACGTCGTCTACACTTAACGCATAGCGGCTTATTTCATCACGCTTTACAATAATATCAATGTATTTACCACCAGTAATCGGTTCCGCATATAAATCTTTCACACCGGCAATACCATCCAGTTCTTTCTTGATGGTTTGGGCAAAGAGGTTGATGGTATCCAG
>JAYTOS010000157.1:0-4629 GCA_043747705.1 Bacteroidota bacterium | reverse complement strand
ATGAACCTTGAAAGTGTGATTACCTACGAAGGAACCCATGATATTCATTTGCTGATAACCGGGATGGATGTAACAGGGTTGAATGCTTTTAAATAATTACGAATTAAAAATTACTAATTACAAATGGATGATTGATGTTCTCACCCATGCGTAATTTTAACTCGTAATTCGTAATTTTTAATTCGTATTTATTACCTCGTAATTCGTAATTTATAATGCGTAATTATCACCTGAGAACGATTCCAATGAAAATCTTCCTGATCGGCATGATGGGCACCGGCAAAAGCCACTGGACTAAAAAGCTTTCTAAAAAATTGAAAGTAGGTGGGTATGATCTCGATTTTCTCATCGAGTCTCACGAAGAAAAAACGATTGCCGAAATATTTGCCGAAGACGGGGAAACTTATTTTCGCAAATCGGAATCCAGCATATTGCATTGGTTTGGAGAAAAGAAATCATTTGTATTAGCTACCGGTGGCGGCACCCCATGCTTTCATGAAAATATGGATTGGATGAATAACCAGGGTATAACTATTTGGATTGATGAGCCCATTGAAGCACTCGCAGAACGGCTGATTCCCGAAAAATCGCATCGCCCACTTATCCAAAACCTCTCAGATGCGGAACTGCATCAATTTTTAACAGCTAAGTTAGTAGAGCGCCTCCCATTCTATCACCGTGCCACCTTTCACCTGCAAGGCCTTGCCATCAGCGATGAAGGGTTTGCCAAAATCATCAAACAACATGTATAAAAAATTTCTGGTTACAGCTGCTTACTTAGGTGCTTTTTCAGTAGCCCTCGGTGCTTTTGGAGCACATACTTTGAAGGAATATCTCTCCCAGCAGTCACTGACTACTTTCGAAACAGCTGTCCGTTACCAGTTTTACCATGTATTCGCCCTGGCCATTACCGGCATTTTATATAAGTATTCCCCCAATAAAAAACTGGAATATGCCGGTAACTCTTTTGTGGCAGGCATCATTTTTTTCTGTGGGTCATTATACCTTTTAGCCATTTTGGGAACTACTCATTTCGCCTGGATCGGTGCCATTACCCCGCTGGGAGGGGTCTTTTTCATAGCAGGCTGGGTATTTCTTGCCTTGGGCATTAGAGCCGGACAAACCTCATAAAGTGGAAAACTGTTAAACCTTTTACCAGTTTTGCACATACCTATCAGTTGCGGTATCGGCTTTCCCGCTTAGCTTATATTTGTTTCCATGGCCAACAGTCTAAAAAAGAAAACGCCACCACCACCCGATCCGGAGAAACTTACAGCCGATAAGGAAGCTGAGGTAACCGTAACCGAAGTGGTGAAAGATGAACGTACCACCAAAATTATAGGTGCGGTAAGCTTACTGATGACCGTTTTTCTCTTTGTATCCCTCACATCATATCTATTCACCTGGCAGGAAGACCAGGATAAGGTTCACCAGTTCGGTATCAAAATATTTGCCACCAATGATGTAAAAGTTACCAACCTACTCGGTGTATTGGGTGCATATGTAGCACATACACTTATCTACAAGGGTTTTGGATTGGCATCCTACCTTTTTTGTACTTTCTTTTTTGTATTGGGGGTTAACCTGTTGTTTGGCAAGAAAATATTCAACCTGTTCCGCAATGTAAAATATGTATTGGTAGGGTTACTGGTATTAAGCATGGGCTTTGCTTTTGCCGCAAGGGGAAACGATTTTTCCTGGGGTGGTGCCGTTGGGGAATTAATGACACAATGGTTTGTGAAATGGATTGGCAATATGGGAACAGGTGCCTTATTGGTACTCTCTGCTTTCAGTTATTTTATCTGGCGGTTCAATCCCACATTCAAAATACCTGAATGGAAATTCGGCAGCCGGCGAAAAGCAGCTATAGATGATAATTTGCCATTAACAGAAGATAATGAGAAGCCTGTTACCAAAGAATGGAATGAGGGTGAGGAGCCATCCGGTGGCCTGCTGGAAATAGAAACCGAGGAACCCGTTAGCCAAAACAAAATGAAGAATGAAGGCAAGGGAGTAGTGGTTATTATGCCACATGCTCCCGAGACTGTTGCTAACCCAATGAACGATTTTGATGTGATAGAAAAAGAAGAGGGGATAACCGATACAACAGAAACACTCCAACCGGAAGAACCTTCAACCCTTAACCCGCAACCCGCAACGCCCACCCAACCTCCCCATCTCGAACTCGAAATAAAGGAAACCCCCGAAATAGAAGCAGAGCTTCCCGTTACTGCCGCCCCCGGTAAACTGGGTACTAAATATGATGTCACGCTTGACCTCAAAGATTATAAATACCCATCCCTGGATTTATTGGAAACACATGGCAGCGAAAAAATTGTTCATGATCCACAGGAACTGGAGACCAATAAGAACCAGATCATTGCTACTTTAAAGAATTATGATATTGCCATTCAACGTATCGCGGCAACTGTAGGACCAACCGTAACACTGTATGAAATTGTACCCGCTCCGGGTGTTCGTATCAGCCGCATTAAAAACCTGGAAGATGATATTGCTTTAAGCCTCGCAGCATTAGGTATCCGTATCATAGCACCCATTCCAGGGAAGGGAACTATTGGTATAGAAGTGCCCAATGTGCGTAAATCTGTAGTGAGTATGAAAACACTGCTCGCTTCTGAAAAATTCCAAAGCAATACATTCTCTCTGCCCATTGCAATCGGTAAAAAAATTGACAATGAAAATTTCATCGTTGACCTCGCCAATATGCCACACCTGCTGATGGCCGGTGCAACAGGACAGGGTAAGTCGGTCGGATTAAATGCGATCCTTGTTTCATTATTATATAAAAAACATCCATCACAATTGAAGTTTGTGCTGGTGGATCCGAAAAAAGTAGAGCTGAGTTTATACCGCGTAATTGAAAAACATTTTCTCGCCAAATTGCCGGGAGAGGAAGAATCTATTATTACCGATACAAAGAAAGTTGTGCATACCCTCAACGCATTGTGTATTGAAATGGATAACCGTTACGACCTGTTAAAAGAAGCAGGCTGCCGTAACATCAAAGAATACAACGAAAAATTCACGTCACGTAAACTAAATCCCGAAAAAGGCCACCAATACCTGCCTTTTATTGTGTTGGTGGTAGATGAGTTTGCCGATTTGATAATGACTGCCGGCAAAGAAGTAGAAATGCCCATCGCCCGTTTGGCGCAATTGGCCCGGGCCATTGGTATACACCTGATCATTGCTACACAAAGGCCTTCGGTAAATATTATCACAGGTACCATTAAAGCAAATTTCCCTGCACGTATAGCTTTCAAAGTGTCTAGTAAAATTGATAGTCGCACTATTTTAGATACCGGCGGTGCAGAACAGCTGATCGGAAAAGGGGATATGCTTGTAAGTTATAACGGAGAAGTTACCCGTTTACAGTGTGCGTTCGTAGATACACCTGAAGTAGAAAAAGTTTGTGAATTCATTGGCAATCAACGCGGCTACCCCCAGGCATTCCTTTTACCTGAATATGTGGATGAAAAAGACCTGGAAGGAAAAGATTTCGATGCCGGCGATCGCGATCCCTTATTTGAAGATGCAGCAAGGCTCATCGTGAACAGCCAAATGGGATCAACCTCTCTCATACAAAGAAGGATGAAATTAGGCTACAACCGTGCCGGTCGTCTGATGGATCAATTGGAAGCGGCAGGTATAGTGGGACCAAACCAAGGTAGCAAAGCGCGGGAAGTATTATTTAAAACTGAGATGGAGCTCCAGGGTTTCCTTGATTCACTGGTATGATTTTTTACCGGTTGAAAACAGTCTCAAACCGATAAGTTTTAAACTTAATGGGTTCACAACAGTCTGAGATAAAGGTAAATCCTATATTTGCTCGCCCAATAATAAGATACTAATGAATAAATTATACGCTTGCTTCCTGTTACTGTTGTGTTTTACAGCTATGGCTTTCTCACAAAATGACCCCGCTGCTAAAAAAGTATTGGATGCCGTAGGGGCTAAAGTAAAATCAGCAAAAGGTATAACGGCTAATTGTACCCTGAGTTCTTTTACAGGTAAAGGAAAACCCAATGGCAGCAGATCGCTATCTCTTTTAATGAAAGGTGAAAAATATGCAGTGAAACAGGGTAAAACTGAAATTCTTTGCGACGGACTAAATGTATATACTTATGATGGTGACAAAACTATTACCAAATCTTCTGTAGCAGACGGTACCCAAACACTTAGCCCGCAAAAATTACTGGCCGGTGCGTATGATAAGGATTTCAACTATCATTTGCTCCCTTCAAAAGGCTCTTTTTATGAAATAGAAATGAAGCCGATTGATAACCGCAAAAACTTTCAGCAAGTAAACCTCTTCATCGATAAAGCTAAAAATACTTTTTCAAAAGCAAGGATAGTTGATAAAAGCAATAATATCACTGAACTCAAAATAACTAATATCAACCTCAATGCAAGTGTAGACGACAGTAAGCTGATCTTCAACAAAAATAAATACCCCAAAGACGTTGAGATTTTAGATTGAGTATTGTCCCTTTGAAAATTTACCACAAGTCTCACATACGTTGAAAAATCTGTGATGATTTTTCTCATCTATGGCAAAAAAAATAATCCGGGTAGCCAAAAATTATCAAACATTTATGCAGCCCGGCC
>JAYTOS010000156.1:0-4366 GCA_043747705.1 Bacteroidota bacterium | reverse complement strand
TATCGGTTCAAACAGTACTATCCAGATGGGCCATGCATACAGCAGCGGAACGTATTATGCTGAAATGATTCAGGGAACCAAACGGAAAGTGGTACAACTAATTAAAGGGACTGTTATTAATTAGTAATGGCTGATAAGTACCGGCTAATTGAGTAAAAGATTAATTAATTCACAAGCATACGAAAGGGGCTGCTCACTTACGAGTAGCCTCTTTTTTAGTTAATTATTAACCCGGTTACAAATTATTATTTATTATTACACTCGTATTTCAAACACACCCTATGCCATCATTTATACATAATCCCTATTTCGAAATTATTGTACGTGCATTGGCCGTATATTTTTTTATGATCATTGCAATCCGAATTTTTGGAAAGAAAGAGCTGGCCCAATTATCTGTTATCGACCTGGTATTTATCCTGCTTATCAGTAATGCAGTTCAGAATGCAATGGTAGGTCCCGATACATCCTTAAGTGGTGGCTTGGTAGCGGCAGCATCATTATTTGCTGCCAATTTCACATTGAAGAAAATCTTATATAAAAATAAATTACTCAGTAACCTGATACAAGGTGAATCGATTCTCCTGATATATAAAGGGGTGGTAAATGAAAAAAATTGCAAACAAGCAGAAATCACCTTGGACGAATTAGCCGCCGCTGTAAGGGAACATGGTGCCAAAGACACCACACAGGTTGACCTGGCCATGTTAGAAGTAGACGGCAATATCAGTGTAATCAGTAACGATTTTCAGAATAAAACAATTGTAAGCCGCCCGAAAAGGCATAAGCTGAAAGGTAGGTTGATTCAGAATTAGTGGGATGGTAAATCGTGAGTTAGCAATTAGGTATAAAATATTAATCACTACTCACTATTCCCAACTCACTACTTACACCTCATGTAAAATCAATTCGCCAGTATCTCATATTTGCTCTTGGGACGTATCGCATCGAGCCATTTGAAACTGCGTAATTTCAGGTCTTCATGGTTTACCTGCCGCATGGGGAAGCTGGTTCCATCCAGGTTACTGCGGAAGGTAACTCTGGTTGGCTGGCTGTCATCAAACAATACTTCAATAATATCCGCATTGGATTTATTTACGCCAATAAATTTTTTCTGTTCATCCTGTCCGTAATAAACATTCTCCGCATTTCCCCTGGCTTTTAAAAAACTGATCTTGCCGTCATTAAATAAAGCATTAATGGTTCTACCTTTAACCTGGTTAAAATAACCGGTACTGTCAACCTTACTGATGGCCATAGCATTCTCAAAAACATATAAACGTTCCGGTTTTTTGTTTTTGATATAGAGATAAATGGTATCACCCGTAATCTGGTTTTCTTTAGCCCATACTACAGGACTTTTATATAAGCGGAATACTGAATCCTGCAATGAATAAAACAGGCTGTCACCTGTAGCCTGTAATGAATCAGAAAATATCTTTACATGATAATAAGCCTCAAAGAATTTGTTACTGCTGCTATCTGGTTTGTTTTTTTGAATAAGTGAATCTGTTTTTACACTATCGCGAATATTAGGTACCAAACGGGTTTTCATTAAGTCGGATAACCTGGCTGAATACAAAGTATCTGCCGATACAAAAATGGAGTCACGTCCCTGTTTGATAAGGAGTATGGGTTTTTGGGTAGCCAGCAGTATGTCTTTCTTCCTGTCGGTTTTAATATTGTTCGCAATCATATCAAACCCCTGCGCCGTATCTTTCCCCCGGTATACTGCATTACCCCTAAACTCACTCAGCTTGGTAGAATCATCTATTGCCATATCATCAGCAGTGAATGTGTAGGTGCTGTCGTCAATCACCGATCGTTTATAAAGGATACCGCGTTTATTTTTAAGGTCATAATATCCTTCCCTTGTTTTGATTACCAACCTCCCTGTATCAGAAATGGTTGTTGGGGAGGTGAACGTTGCAATTTCAGTAGAAGAATTGTATTGTAAAGTATCCGTAACGATTTTATAAGCAGGATCAATCAATACTACTTTTTGTTTAAAGAAAATATCTTTAGTATCGCCATAGTAATAACCTTCTTTACTGGTTAATACCGTTTTCTTATTTTTTACTTTCCCCCCATTCAGGTAAGTGCCGATCTTAAGCGTTACATCATACTCTAGTTCTTCTGTGGTTAATTCGCCCGTACCATCAGTCAACCTTACTTTTTTCTTTAAAAATGCTTTCTTCTCCCTGCCGAGATATTTCAAATATTGGGCGTATGTATGCACACTGTCCGCATCATTAATATGGATATTACCGAAAGCTTCCAATGTATTATCTACCTGGTTGATAATAATACTATCGGCCGAAAAAATAGTTTTTTCCTGCTTCACCCGTGGTTGAGATTGCCCTTCACCTGCCAATGAAGTATAATCATGCAGGGAATCTACTTTCAGGAAATTTAAACGCCCTGCCCGCAGAATGTCTAATTTTTTCCCTTCCGGTTTAGCGGTATCCGCAGCAGGCCTTTGTGCAATGGCTGACTGGGTAATGGTCAATATAAGAATGAAGGATATAATTTTTTTTGCCAGCATCAGGGTTGCTTCTGGGTAGAGTCATTAAGCGGTGCAAGTAGCGGGCCACTCTTATCTTTTTTACCAAAGACTGAAATATTCACGTAACGTTTCGGATGTACCCGTAGATCATCCATTAATATATTGGCACTGCGAACAGTATTGGTGAGGTTATTGTACAAGGCTTTATCATTCATCAATTTACCCAATGTGCCATCCTGTGAGCCTACTTTTTCAATAATGCTGTTCAGGTTGGCAATGGTTGTTTTCAGTTTATCAACGGTTCCTGTTAAATCGGCCCTGGCAAAATTGTCTGTTGTTTTTTCTACATTGCTCAGCATCCGGGTTACTTTCTCATTATTATCAGAAAGGTTCTTAGTAAAACTGGCTACATGGTTCATGGATTGAGTGATGGCCCCACTCTGCTCATTCATCATCGACTGTATAGAAGCTGATGAAACTACCAGGCTGGCCGTGGTTTTATTGATATTGGCTATCACCTGCTGCAGGTTGTTCTTGGTATTGGGATCGAAAATCGTATTGATGTTTTTCAATACGCTATCCAACGTGTGTACCGTTTCTTTAATCTGGTCACCTACTGGCCCCAGTTTATTCATCACATCGCCTAATAATCCGGCAGAAGAAGCTGTTAAAAGTGTATCACCTGTTTTCAGATATTGCGGGGAATCGCCCAAAGCAATCGCAATGCTCGGCGCACCCAGGGGGTTGTCTTTTATTCTGGCAACTGAATTAACAGCTATATTGTAATTGTCTTTTAGTTTAATGGCAACTACAATGGAAGAAAGATTCTTATCCGAATTCTCAATATCAAATACCGAGCCTACCTGGAAACCATTTATAAATACAGGATTTGATACCATGATACCCTTCGTATCGGCATAACGGGCATAAACAATATTACCGGTTTTGAATAAGGTTTTGCCTTTCAGAAAGTTAAAGCCCAGGATTAATAGCGTGATGGCGATGGCGGTTAATGCTCCCACCTTCGTTTCGTTCGATATCTTCATATCTCACAAAACTAAGGTTTCTTCCCGTGAAAGGCATGACTCTGAGCTGTTTAAATGGGGTGTTATTATTTGCCAGCCGAGCCGGATAACTGTTTTTCAAGGGAATATTTGTACCGTTTAAGTGATCTAACCAGCACTTCACAGATTTCTTTCTGCCCGTCTTCACTGTTTAAATAAGTTTCTTCTTCAGGATTGGAAATAAAACCGGTTTCAACCAATACGGCAGGCATCGCCACGGCCTGTAATACCCAAATGCCTTTCTGCCGCTGCTTGGCCTCCCGGCTGATGCGGCCAACTTTCTGAAATTCTTCTTCAATGGTTAACGCAAGGTTGGCACTCCTGTTAAAATAACTTTGGGTTTTCATATTGATGATCATCATCTTAGCAGGGTCTGTAGGATTAAATTCTTTAAGCTCCTTGGCAGATACACTGTCAAGGTACAGATCCTCATTTTCACTTAATGCGGCTTTGGCGGCATTGCTTTTATCAACCCCATAAATAAAAGTTTCTGTTCCTTTGGCTGTATTAGGAGTCGTCCAGGTTCTATAATCTTTCACTTTAACAATGTAAGCCTTTCTTTTTTTCCCCTTGCCTTTATGGCGGGTCTCCTCTTTATACCCGATGAATTCTTTGTGCCGGATAGGACCGCCGCCTTCGTTTACATGTATGCACACAAATAAATCGCCCTTAGCCTGGTTAGCTATTTGTGCTTTTCTGGTTACCGGATCAAAAACATCCGTTCTGCGTGTCATATCAATCAGCACATCCGGCATCTCTTCTTTCAGCATAGCTTCGAGCTTGAGTGCAATGGCCA
>JAYTOS010000155.1:0-4171 GCA_043747705.1 Bacteroidota bacterium | reverse complement strand
TATGGCAACGTTTACAGGACCCCGCTATCCGTGCAGCAATGAAAAAAGCTATGAAGACCAATGCTACCGACTGGGAGAATTTATATTATGGTGCAGGTTCGGCAGACAAAGTATTGTTGCTGGGATTCAGAAGGGATTCACTTTTTAAGTATACAGGTAAATCATTAGGCGAAGTGGCGAAAATAAGAAACACAACACCTGAAGATGCAGCTATTGACCTGATCATCCAGGACAGCAGCCGTGTAGAAGTAGCTTATTTTTTAATGAGCGAAGAAAATGTAAAAAAACAATTGGTATTGCCCTGGGTAAGTTTTGGTTCGGATGCAGCCTCTATGGCACCGGAAGGCAATTTTCTCAAACAGAGTTCGCATCCCCGCGCCTACGGAAATTTTACAAGGGTGATCGGCCATTACAGCCGCGATGAAAAACTGATCTCATTGGAAAAAGCCATTCAAAAATTAGCAAAGGTTGCCGCTACCAGTTTACATATCCAAAAAAGAGGTGAGTTGAAAACGGGCAACTACGCGGATATCCTAGTATTCGATCCTGCTACCGTTAACGATAAGGCAACGTATGAAAAACCTCACCAGTATTCCACAGGCATGTTACATGTTTGGGTAAATGGCATACAGGTTTTAAAAGATGGGGAACATACCAATGCGAAACCCGGCAGGTTTGTGAAGGGAGCGGGAGCAAAAAATTAAAAAGTAATTTTGGTTAAAAGGGTTAAAAAAATATTTTATGGACATCTCAATCAGAAGAGCAGAAAAAAAAGATTGTATACGTTTATTGGAACTGATACAGGAATTAGCTGACTATGAAAAAGCACCTGATGAAGTAACGGTAACACTGTCACATTTTGAGGAAAGTGGTTTTGGCACAAACCCTGTCTGGTGGTCATTTGTAGCCGAAGTAAACGGAAAAGTGGAAGGTTTCGCCCTGTATTATATCCGTTACAGTACATGGAAGGGACAAAGAATGTATCTGGAAGATATCCTGGTCACCGAAAAAATGCGAGGGCAAAAAATAGGTAAACTCCTTTTCGAACGTTTAGTAGAAGAAGCGAAGGAAAAGAAATACTCCGGCATAGTTTGGCAGGTACTGGAATGGAATGAACCCGCTATTAATTTCTATAAAAAATACAATACCCGATTCGATAATGAATGGGTTAACTGCTCACTTACCATTTAAATGAACAGAGCAGGTTATCAATAACCGTGGTTGAAGTAACTACCCATTAAAGTTTAACCGTCATACTAACGCCCCCACCATCCTGCATATAATAAGGAGTTAGCGAAACATGGTTTTTCTTATCCTTATTTTTATTACTAAACAATTCGGGAACCAATATACCGGATGTTGCCCCCGCAATAAAGCCGGTGATCACATCTGTTTTAAAATGTCTTCCCGACTCTACCCTAAAATAGCCTACCAGCAATGGCGGAACCGAAGCAGCTCCATACAACAATAACCTCGGCCATCCTTTAATATGGTGATAGTCGGTATACGTTTTTACCGCAAAAAAAGTAGCTGTGGCACTGAATGAAACATGCCCGCTGAAAAAAGATTTACTCATACCAACGCCCGTTCGTTCAGGCAGGGATAATGCTGTATTATAAGCCAGCGGCCTGGGCCTTCGTACAGAGGCTATAGCTCCAAAATAAAGTATATTATCTACTGCCTGTGTAGCCATATATAAAGTGAGTAAATCAACCCAGTCTTTACGCATGCTCCTATCAAGTGCTAATAATACCGGGCTGGCTACAGAAAAATTTAACAGGAAATCACCCTTATGCGCTGCATTGGCAAAACCGGATGGGTCGCGTAAAGCTGTTGGCCTGTCAAATGAATTAATATCAGCAGCATTTAACTTCATCACATCATCTGCCGACATATAAGCATTGTTATCTAAGGCATGAAAACCTAATGTTGATAATACAATAGCCGCACCAGCAACGGGAAGCTGGTACTTGGGATGCATTTTATATATTTTACCGGAATAATTTGTATCAACGGGAATATTCTCCTTCTGTGCAGTCAAATTGCCAGCAGCTAACAGGCCAAGAAGTAGTACAACAACATGTCTCATCCTGAATAAAGCAAAAAAATCGTGCCAGCATCCCCTTTTTAACTAACTCCATCAACCTGTGCTTCTTTATAAATCTTCTGCACCAACCCCTGCAACACTTTACCAGGGCCACATTCTGTAAACCGAGTTGAACCAGCAGCCACCATCGCCTGCACACTTTGTGTCCAGCGAACGGCACCTGTTAATTGATCTATCAGGTTTTTTTTAATTTCTGAAGGGTCTGTAACTGCTTTCGCTGTTACATTTTGATATACAGGACAACTGGCTATATGAAAAGAAGTAGCTTCAATAGCCCCAGCCAGTTCTTCTTTGGCAGGTGCCATAAAAGGCGAATGGAAAGCCCCACCTACGGGCAAAATCAACGCCCGTTTTGCACCGGCAGCTTTCATTCTTTCACAGGCAATATCAATACCTTTGATAGAACCACTGATTACCAATTGCCCCGGGCAATTGTAATTGGCCGCCACTACTATTTCGCCTGTTTCTGTTCGGATGACCGCACAAATTTCTTCCACTTTTTCATCAGCCAATGCCAATACCGCTGCCATGGCAGAGGGTTGCAATTCGCAGGCTTCCTGCATGGCTTTCGCGCGGATGCTTACCAGGCGCAAAGCATCTTCAAAATACAGCACGCCGTTAGCTACCAATGCAGAAAATTCGCCGAGCGAATGGCCGGAAACCATATCGGGCCTTACACCATCCAATATTGTAAAAGCAATAACGGAATGAAGGAATACAGCAGGTTGTGTAATATTGGTTTTCTTCAGTTCTTCATCAGTACCCCCAAACATTACATCGCTAATGCGGAAACCAAGAATATCGTTGGCTTTGTCAAATAATTCTTTGGCGAGCGGGTTGGTATCATAGAGATTCTTTCCCATCCCGCTAAATTGTGAACCCTGACCGGGGAATATATAGGCATGTTTCATACAGCAAGCTTTGCAGCAAAAATATTGATTTAAAAAAAGGATATCCAAATAAAATTGCCACAGATAACCCAGAACATACACAGAAAAGAAACTGCCTTTCGGCAGATAAAGTTTGTGCAACTCCGGGCCATCTCTGGCAAAATAATCAACAGTGAATTAACTATCCGTGATCTTTACTGATCAGTTTCAGGAATTCACTTCTTGTGGTATTCTTCAAAAATTCGCCATCAAAAGCGGATGTGGTCGTTACAGAATTTTGTTTCTGTACGCCCCGCATCATCATACACAAATGTTTGGCTTCAATTACAACAGCCACACCCACAGGGTTTAAGGCTTCTTTGATCGCTTCAAGTATCTGCGTGGTTAACCTTTCCTGCACCTGCAGCCTACGTGAATACACATCTACTACCCTTGCCAGTTTACTCAGCCCGGTAATCCACCCATTCGGTATATAGGCAATATGCGCTTTCCCAAAGAATGGCAGCATGTGGTGTTCGCACATCGAATACAATTCAATGTCTTTCACAATAATCATCTCACTAACATCTTCCTTGAACCTGGCAGAATTAATAATCGCTTTCGGATCCTGGCTATACCCCTGTGTAAGGTATTGCATGGCTTTTGCCACGCGTTCGGGGGTTTTCAATAACCCTTCCCTGTCGGGGTTTTCACCCAGCGATGATAGTACATCATGATAATTCTTCATCAACCCGGATGTTACATCTGTATCATACTTCTCAATCTTTGAATACGCCATAATATATGTCTTTACTTTTCTTAAATTTTATTATACAGGATACTCTACAAAATTTCTTTCTGTTTCGTATAATCTTATTTTCAGTTCTAACTTCTTATCCAATTTAGCCCTAAGCAAACCATAAATAACTACGGCTATATTTTCTGCAGTAGGATTTAATGTCGCAAATTCAACTGTATCGAGGTTTAAGTTTTTATGATCAAACCGGTTTAAAATTTCTTCCTTCACCAGGTCGCTCAATATTTTCAGGTCAATCACATAACCGGTTTCAGGATCAATTTCACCAATCACTTTTATCACCAGGTCATAATTATGACCATGGTAATTGGGGTTATTACATAAACCGAATATGGCATCATTTCGCTCCTCAGTCCAGGCAGGATTGTGCAGCCGGTG
>JAYTOS010000154.1:0-1351 GCA_043747705.1 Bacteroidota bacterium | reverse complement strand
TATGCGGTGTAAACTATCTTTCTCCACATAATGTATCCCAAATTTTTTTGCATACCCACTCGCCCATTCAAAATTATCCAGCAGCGACCAGATGAAATAACCCTTTACGTTTACACTAGTTTCAATGGCTTCTCCAATGGCAGAGATATAGCCTTTAAAAAAGGCTACCCGTTCAACATCATCTACTTTTCCGTCAATCAGTTTATCATCAAAAGCACCCCCATTTTCTGTAATAAAAATGGGTGGGTTATCATATCTTTCAGCAATCCATTGCAATAACTTTGTACAACCCCAGGGCACAATGGCCCACTGCATATCAGTTAGTTTCCAGTCTGGCGAAATGCTGAGATTTACGTCCTGGTCTTCAGATAAACCACCGTTGCCATACACACTTCCTTCTTCTTTTTTATTGGTTGCATCTGACGCATACATGGTGGTGTAATGGTTCAAGCCAAAAAAGTCAGAAGAACCTTTGAGCAATGTTTTCTCTGCTTCTGTAAACGTTGGTAACCGGTTACCTAACCTGTGTTTCATCACTGCAGGATAATCGCCTTTATAAACAGGATCTGCAAACCATGCAAGAAAAAATTCCAATGCTCTTTGTGCAGCCTCTTTATCCGCAACACTATCCGTTAAAGGTTCCCTCCAATCGCAATTGTTTGTAATGCCAATAACACCCTTTTGTTGTTGTTGAAATTTGGTACGATATACATTTACTGCTTTGGCATGTGCCAGCAATAAATTATGTGCCGCTACATAAGGCAGGTCATTCGATTTTTTGCCCGGAGCAAATACCCCATGGCCATAACCCAGGATGGCTACCACCCATGCTTCGTTAATGGTGATCCAGTTTTTTACCCGGTCGCCAAAATGCTTAAAACAAATACTGGCATACTCTGCAAAAATTTCTGCTATCTCATTGCCCAGCCAGCCATCAACTTCAAATTCCAATGCAGCAGGCAGATCCCAATGGTACAAAGTTACCCATGGTTCAATACCTGCCGATAGCAACTCATCAATTAGCCTGTTGTAAAAATCAATACCCTGCTGGTTTACAGCACCACGACCTGCCGGCAATATCCGTGACCAGGCAATAGAAAAGCGGTAAGCTTTTAAACCCATCGCTTTCATTAACGCCACATCTTCTGCTATGCGATGGTAGTGGTCGCAGGCTATTTCACCAGTATCCCCTTCGTGCACTTTGCCGGGAATCAAACAAAAGACATCCCAGATAGATGGCCCTTTGCCATCCTCCTTCCATGCACCTTCTACCTGGTAAGAGGAGGTTGCGCTACCCCAAATAAAACTTTCCGGAAATTGCTGACTCATAATTGCAAAAATTATTGATTTA
>JAYTOS010000153.1:0-1415 GCA_043747705.1 Bacteroidota bacterium | reverse complement strand
GAAAGTATCAGCACCATATTTATCAACCAACACATCAGGATTTACTGTGTTGTATTTTGACTTGGACATTTTTTCTACTTCTGCTCCGCAGATGTATTTGCCATCTTCTAAAATAAATTCGGCGTCTGCATATTCTCCATTTTTCCAGTTTTTGAATTCTTCGATATTTAATTCAAGGCCATCGACCAAGTCTACATCTACATGTAGAGCATTCACACTTATAAATGAAGCTTCGCTGCCCTTAATTTTACTTATTGTGGGATTTAATGGTTGTAATAGTTTATGAAAAATCTCTTGACTTTCATTAATAGTTTTTCCCTTAATATATCCAGAAGAAACGAAAACATTCTTATTCGTTGGTTGATAACCAATATTATCATGAGTCACTACTACTGGTCTATACACAAACCGACTACTCCCCTGTATCATTCCCTGATTTACCAATTTTTTAAATGGTTCATCAAACCCAATATAACCAAGGTCGTACAACACTTTCGTCCACATGCGGCTGTACAATAGATGACCAACTGCATGCTCGGTACCGCCTACATATACATCTACCTGGTTCCAGTAATCGCTCACTTTTCTGTCGCAGAAAGTATCGGTATTGTGTGGATCCATGTATCGCAAAAAATACCATGATGAACCTGCATAGCCGGGCATGGTAGAAGTTTCTCTTCGCCCGTTTTCTGTATTTACCCAGTCTTCCATATTCGCCAGCGGACCTTCGCCTTCCGGCCCGGGACCATATTTTTCTGCATGAGGAAGTTCCAGCGGCAATTCATTTTCATTTAATGGAATAGCCATTCCATCTTGCCAAACAATTGGAAAAGGTTCGCCCCAATAACGCTGGCGGCTAAAGCCCGCATCTCTCATGCGGTAATTTATTTTACGATTACCGATTTTGAGTTCTTCAATTTTATTAATGGCAACAGCAATGGCATTTTTCATTAACATGCCATCTAAAAAACCAGAGTTTTGTAGTGTTGCTTCTTTGGTTGAGTTGGCTTCTTCGCCATTGTAATGCTCGCCAATAATATTTGTAATGGGAATATTAAAATGTTTTGCAAATGCAAAGTCACGCTGGTCGCCGCAAGGCACGGCCATGATTGCACCTGTGCCATAACCTGCCAGTACATACTCTGCAATCCACACGGGTATTAACTTTCCGTTGAAAGGATTGGTTGCATATGCGCCTGTAAAACAACCGGTAATTTGTTTTACTTCACTCATGCGCTCTCTGTCACTTCGGCTTTTTACATAAGTTAGGTATTCATCTATCTTTCCTTTTTCAGCGCCTGTAGTAATTTGATTAACTAAAGAATGCTCCGGGGCTAAAACCAAAAAGTTTACTCCGAAAATGGTGTCCGGTCTGGTTGTATAAACGTTGATGGCCAACTGTTCATTGCCAACTG
>JAYTOS010000152.1:0-1739 GCA_043747705.1 Bacteroidota bacterium | reverse complement strand
ACTAATTGTTTTCCATCTCTTGGTGGTGGCATATATTCATTTTTAACACCCCAATTTTTTTGTATTTTTTCAATAGTTGCTTGCAGATCCGCTTTGGCGGATGGTGACCACACTTTACTGTATTGTTGTAAAGAGGGCTGGTCAATAAATTTGTACCAGTAATAAGTAATGGTGGAACCATCAGCCAATTTTGTATAATAAGGCCCTTTTGCTGATGCTGGTTTTGCCCAGGCACCCGTAGTTGGAGATGTATAATTATCGCCGTTCTTTGCAGGAATGAATTTCTTGTTTCTTAACTTTTCGGGTACCTCCGAAGCGGCTACGGCGATCCTGCCCGAGCCGGTTTCTTTGTAATACTGCGGAAATTCTCCATTGGGACTAACAGTACTATTATTCCATTGCAAACCGAAACTGTAGGAGTCAAAGGCAGCAGTTTGCACAACCTTTTCAATACCGGTTAACTGTTTTTTTTCGTCTGTTTGTTTAAAACTTATTGGTTGCACTTCTACCTTAGCCATAAAGCAGGCCGCTGCAGAAGTATCAAATTTTCCTGAAGATGGCGGGCCTCCTTTTCTCCATTTTAATAAAGCATCTGAAAGTGCTTTGTTTGAATAGTACCTTACATCCTGCATCAAAACAGTTCTACCTTTTTCATCAACGGGATATATAAAATTGGGTACTTTAGAATAAGTGATCCCCTTGTCATCTTTAACTTCAAAATAGGGCACCGTATTAAATTCCTGTGCACCTCCGTGAGAATTGCCTTCCTGCGCATCAAGGCCACGACCATAAATAAACTTATAATCTTTTGACATTTTACTCCATGATTCGGGGATCATAAAAGCAAGCGGGCCTTTGAAATTTGCCAGTGATAAAAAAAGTGTCCAGTGCTGATCACCCGTTGGTGGCAAACCTTTCTTTACGTCTGCCAGTGGTAACGACATCCATGAATATCCAAATAATTCTCCATTTGGATTATCTTGAAATGTTAAGCCATCAGGTGGAGTAAGCATGTGGTTACTGAGCTGTGCAATACCCATTTTATTATCTGCTGCGGCAGTAGTTGTATTTGACCAACCGGGGGATATCAAATAATTTCCTGTGTAACAATCGGGCACACCAACTATTTGAAACTTGGGGGGTTTATAACCAGCACGAAACTGGGTGCTGCCCCACATTCCCAGGCCACCTTCAATAGTCTGAAAAACATCACGAAAAGTTGGCCCACGTCCATCCGCCCAGTTATCTCTTGCATACGACCCGGGAGGGCAAAGAGGTGTGGTGGTATTATCGGCGTTTTTTGGAACGATCCAGGTAGAGGCCAGACCGATCTGGAAATCAGCAATAGGTTGAGGTAAGATGGGATAAACAGCAACATAAAATCCCATGCCTGCACCAAAACCGGAAGCCGGCTGAGGGGCTTTTGATGTAATATATCCCATTAAACCGCTGCCCTGTAATTGATCTGTTGTATCAGTTTCTATAAGCTTGTGAATAACCGAAACTTTGTGAGAAGTTACAGCAGGATAATCTACTTTTAACTGAGCAGTTATTTTTTTTGAAAGACCCAAAATTAACGTAACCGATAGCACAAGCGAACAACTAACTTTTATCATAATAATGATGTATAAATTCAAACCCTATTTGAACATTCGCTTTTAGATCTTTGCCAGCTTATATGTATTTCCCGGCTTGGTTATAAACCCTATTGACCCGTCAGGATACTTTGTAATTTTTAC
>JAYTOS010000151.1:0-4042 GCA_043747705.1 Bacteroidota bacterium | reverse complement strand
ACGGTTTGCGAAAATTCAAACTCACTGTACTTTCTCCCAAAGAAAGGTGACCTGGGATCTTCTTCGGCAATATAAATATGGCGCCAGTTATAAAAAGGTTCAATGTTGTGCATACACTATCCTAATGGGCAGAAGCAGCTTCAACCGCTTTTTTAACACTACCGTGTTTTAATAAAAGATCCTTGGCTTTTTCATAATCGGCTAACGATAATCCATCCATCACCATTTTCACGCCGCGGTCAACTAATTTCACATTACTAAGCTGCATGTTCACCATTTTATTATCTTCTACCCGCCCAAGGTGTATCATGGCTGAACTGGAGATCATGTTCAATACCAGTTTTTGCGCGGTGCCACTTTTCATACGGGTACTGCCGGTGATAAACTCGGGTCCTACCACCACTTCAACCGGGTAATCGGCTTCATCAGAAACGGGTGAGTTGGGGTTGCAGCTGATGCTGCCGGTAAGAATGCCCCGTTTGCGGCATTCTTTCAGGGCACTGATCACATAAGGGGTGGTACCACTGGCAGCTAAGCCTACTACCACATCTTTATCGCTTACAAAATGTTTTTGCAGGTCACTCCAGCCTTTATCGGTACTGTCTTCTGCAAATTCTACAGCTTGTGTAATGGCTTTATCACCGCCGGCAATCAGTCCTATTACCAATCCATATGGCACCCCAAAAGAGGGTGGGCACTCGCTGGCATCAACAATACCCAGACGGCCGCTGGTACCTGCGCCGATATAAAACAAACGCCCCCCGGCCAGCATTTTATCACTGATGGCAGCCACAAGTTTCTCAATCTGCGGGATAGCTTTGCCAACGGCATCGGGCACGGTACGGTCCTCGTTATTGATATTCTGTAATAATTCATTAATTGACATCTTTTCCAGGTGCCGGTAGGTAGAAGGTTGTTCAGTTACTTTGATAAACTCCGCCATATATTTTTTTTATCTGTGATAATCCATTAGACCCTGCATAGGGGCTTTTAATACTTTGCCCAGTTCCAGCTCGTAGGTATTGCAAAGGTCTTTCAATACATCCTTGAATCCAAATGCAATACTGCCAATAAAATGTATGGGTAATAGCCAGGTTTCCCTGTATTTGTATAAATGGGTGAAGAAAAAATCGTTCAGGCCGTCTTCAATAATATTTTCAATCATATAGTGCCCCCTGTTTTCCGCGAGAAATATGGCATAAGAGGCCAGATAACGGTTGGCAAGCGGTTGCTTATATACGTGGTCCAGTATTTCAACGTTGGATACCTGAAAACGTTTTTCAAATCGGGCTTTTAATTCCTCATCAAAAGTATTGTAGAGATAGTATTGGATTACTTTTTTGCCAAGGTAGGCGCCACTGCCTTCATCGCCCAGCACATATCCAAGACCGGGACTGTTCTTCACAATTTTCTTGCCATTATAAAAGCAGGAGTTAGAGCCGGTACCCAGTATGCAGGCGATGCCTTTTTGTTTACCGCATAGGGCCCGCGCGGCAGCCAGCAGATCGGTTTGAACTTCTATTTTAGCTGCCGGGAAGCACTTTTTTAAAACCTGTTTTACCATTTTAGCATTATCGGCATTACTCAATCCGGTGCCATAAAAATGTATATGGGTAACGGGTGCTTTTTTAAGTTTGGGTAATAATTCTTTTGAGAGCAAGGCCGTAATCTGGGACGCATTTAAAAAATAGGGGCTAATTCCCTGGGTAATGATGGTTTTCTTCCTACCATTCTCTACGAGCCGCCATTCGCATTTGGTGGCACCGCTATCAGCAATCAATATAGTTGACATAATATTTTATTAGGTAAAAGTACAAAGTACCTGCTTTGAATTACGAAGGAAAGGCAAAAAAATGATACTTGGGGTTCGTAGTTTGAATACAGTACTTAAGGGCAACATATACCTTTCCTACTAAACGTCAAACCTTTACCCCCCGATTCGAACTTAAATATGCATATTTGCGTTTGTTCATTCAATATACAAAGAGGCTTAATTTATGGGAAGTAAAAAAATGCAGGTCTGGCTGCCGGTGCTGTTTGCCATCGTAATGGTGGTAGGCATGATGATAGGCTACCAGCTAAAAGATAAGACACTGGGTAACCGCTTCTTCAACCTTTCGAAAAGAACCTCATTGCAGGAGTTGATTGAACTGGTAAAAGGGAAATATGTAGACAAAGTTTCTGCCGACAGTATTAACCAGGTGGCTGCCAACGAACTGCTTTCACACCTCGATCCCCATTCTGTTTATATACCCGCCGATCGTCTGAAGGAAGTAAATGAAGAACTGATGGGTAATTTCCAGGGTATCGGTATTGAATTCCAGATATTCAGTGATACTGTTAATGTGATGAATGTGGTAAAAGGCGGCCCTTCGGAAAAAGCCGGATTGTCCGTCGGGGATAAGCTGATAAAGGTAAACGACAGCGTCACCATTGCGGGTAAAAAGATAACACCGGATGGTATCCGGAAATTATTAAGGGGGGCTGCTAATACAGACGTGCATATACAGATATTGCGTGGCGATCAGAAAAAAGATATGATAGTTACAAGGGGGGTGATACCTGTATCATCAGTTGATGCCGCTTACATGATTGACACGCAAACGGGTTACCTGCGCATCAATAAATTTGCAGAAAGAACCTACGAAGAGTTCATGCAAAGCATGGAAAAATTAAAGAAACAGGGTATGCAGCAACTGATACTCGACCTGCGTGGTAATGGCGGCGGTTTAATGAAGGAGGCTACCGATATAGCCGATGAATTCTTAAGTGATGATAAACTGATTGTGTACACACAAGGGGAGCATGTTACCCGCTACGATTACCGTTGTAAAAGGGATGGCATATTCGAAAAAGGGAAACTGGAAGTACTGATTGATGAGACATCAGCTTCCGCCAGCGAAGTATTGGCCGGAGCACTGCAGGATTGGGACAGGGCCACCATTATCGGAAGAAGGTCATTTGGTAAAGGCCTTGTGCAGCAACAGTTCCAGTTAAGCGATGGCAGTGCGGTGCGGTTAACCATTGCCCGGTATTATTCCCCTTTAGGCCGTAATATTCAAAAGCCATATAGTAAAGGCAAAGCAGAATATGAAGAGGAACTGTATGCCCGCTTTCATAATGGCGAAGTAGTAAAAGGCGATACGGCTAAACCCAAAGGCAAAGCTTTTACTACACCCGGAGGAAGGACTGTATATGGTGGTGGTGGCATTACCCCGGATGTATTTGTGGCATACGATACAACCCGCATGGAACCTGTAATGGTGAAGCTTTACACGAAAAATACCATCAACAATTTTGTATATCATTATTATATGCAAAACAGGTCTTACTTTAATAATATACAAACACCCAAAGACCTGACAGATAAGTTTATCCCTGGTGAAAAAGAATGGCAAAATCTGGTTTCATTTGCCCAAAAAGATACCATTCCAATGGCCCGGATGAATAATAAGGATAAGGCGGATGTACTGCACCGTTTACAATCGCTGATGGCAAGGCAATTATGGCGGAATGAGGGGTATTATGAAGTGGCTAACAGGAACGATTCAACCGTATTGAAAGCGGTTGCCCATTTTAAATAAGCCTGGTTGCATACTTTTCAGGCGGATAATGTGAATAACCCCTTGAAATATTTTTGAATAAGACGGGCTATTCCGAAAGGTTTCTTAATTTGCCTTTTTTCTGAGTAGATTGCGGCGGTTAAGCCGGCAAAAAAGATAAAACCAATAAGGGTTATGACAATTGAAAGTTTTAAGGAATTGACATTTGAAGAGAAACTGAATCAGCTAAGGCATTCAGGTGAATTACTCGGCTCTTATGACCGTAACGGAGAGCAGAATGGCCCCAAAGTACCCGGCGACATATTTGCCCTGTACGATTTCTGGGTTTATTTAAGTGATGATGAAGAGACGATTATTCCATCCAGGAGAAACCCACTACCAGCCACTCCATAAGAAAAGTTGCTTATTAATTTGTTTAGTAAGACCGGGTTATATGGTCGGGTATTGTTGTGCGATGAAGAACCTGCAAACCTCCCGCT
>JAYTOS010000150.1:0-1131 GCA_043747705.1 Bacteroidota bacterium | reverse complement strand
CGTTAAACCAACAACAGGCTGCAGGCTTTAAAGAAGAACAATTACAGGAAAGCCAGCCAAATAACTTGAATACAGGTCGTTCTGCGAGGCAGTTAGCGGTATATCATAATATTTTAAACATCATTGGCGACCGTTTACGTTCAAATCCACAAAGCACTATTGCTTTAGCTGGTTCATCGGATAAAAATCCAACAGAAGGAAAAATACTGGCAGAAAATATCAAACAATATTTAGTGACTGTATTTGGAATTGATGGTTCAAGAATCAGTACAGAGGGAAGAGACAAACCGGTTATCCCATCAGAACAACCCGGTGCAACCAAAGAACTTGCCTTACTACGTGAAGGTGACCGAAGGGTTGATATTGTGAGTACTTCCCCTGAATTATTATTGCAGGTAGGCGGAGCCAATTCAGAATTTTTAAAGCCAGTACAAATAAGGGCGATGCAGCAAGACCCATTAGACAGCCATGTAATCTTTACGGTTGATGGTGCCAATGAGTTGCTGAATTCATGGAACGTGGATGTAACTGATGAGAAAGGAAGCGTACAACACTACGGACCTTATACCCAGGACCAGGCATCTGTTTCTGGCAAAACAATTTTAGGCGATAATACACAGGGCAACTATAAAATTATGATGAATGGCCAAACAAAAACAGGCCGTACCATTAGTAAAGAAAGTTCTGTTAGCTTACTGAAAATGGATGATGTTAAACAGGAAGGACTACGTTACAGCATCCTGTTCGATTTCGACAGATCGAAAACCATTGCCAGTTACGAAAAATTCCTTACTGATATTGTAACCCCTTTAATTCCTGAAAATGGCACTGTGATTATTCATGGCCATACCGATATTATTGGTGAAGAAAAATATAACCTGACATTATCCCGTCAAAGGGCAAAAGATGCACTGCAGATCATTGAACGTGCTTTACTAAATGCCGGTAAAAAAGGTGTTAAATTTGAAACCTACGGGTTTGGTGAAGACACAGGCATGGCTCCTTTTGAAAATAATCTTCCTGAAGAACGCTTTTATAACAGAACAGTGATTATTGATATCATACCTGTTAAGTAAATCAGCAGGCTCATTCCTAACACCGGGTATAAATCATTTCATGGTTTTACCCGGT
>JAYTOS010000149.1:0-2708 GCA_043747705.1 Bacteroidota bacterium | reverse complement strand
GGGGTAAAGATGGGTATGATGTATTTGAATAATAAAATATCGGGCATGGCAATTAAGCCAAGGGCTTTGTGCCTGGTGTTGAATAAAAGGTCCTTGTGTTTCCAGAAAACCTGCATTACCCCAAAACTCCAGCGGAAGCGCTGTTTCATAAATTGTTTTACCGTTTCCGGTGCTTCGGTATAAGCGATGGCATTTTCTTCGTTGGCTACCGTGTAGCCTGCTTTTAAAATGCGGATGGTAAGGTCGCAGTCTTCGGCTAAGGTGTCGGTGGTAAAACCTCCGGCTTCCAATAATACCTGCTTATCAAAAGCCCCAATGGCGCCGGGCACTACGGTAATGGCATTTACCTGTGCAAAAGCTTTTCGGTCGAAATTCTGGCCGATGATGTATTCAATACTCTGCCAACGGGTAAGAATGTTTACTTCGTTGCCCACTTTAACGGTGCCGGCTACCGCGCCCGTTTTTATTCCGTTTACCTGGGCGAAGAAATTTTGCATCAGCCTGCTTACGGCATCCGGCGCGAGCTGCGTATCGGCATCAATACATACAACATAATCTGCCGATGAATGTGCCACACCAAAGTTGAGTGCAGATGCTTTGCCACCATTTGGTTTGCTAAATATTTTTACTTGCGGATGGTTGGAAAATGCGGCGGCTACTTTCTCGCTGGTCGCATCTTTGCTGCCATCATCAATAAAAATTATTTCGAATAATGGGTAGGTACATTTTAAAAGATTGTGAATGGAATTAACGGCATTCACTTCTTCATTATAAGCCGGCACAATAATAGACACCAATGGATAGGCATCCATTGATAAAGTACCGGGTATAGCACGTTCTTTTCTTTTCTGCAAGAAAGCCAATACACCTATCACCAGTAAACGGATACCGCTTAATACAAGAAATAATATAAATAACGAGTATAATAATGCCCCGCTTAAATAGCCAATCTCTGCAAGTAGGTAATTTATCTGCAACAGGTAGTAACCACTTCCTTTAGGAACGGGAGGCATCATATCGTCGGGCTTTTTACCAATCAGGTTGGCTACTGTTGTAAAGGTGTACCCCTTGCTTTGAAAGAAACGGATGATCTTGCCGGTTGCCGCTACGGTGGCGGTTCTGTCACCCCCCGCATCGTGTAATAAAATGATATTTCCATTTACACCGCTGGTATCGGTTTTATCGGGGTTATGTATCCTGGCCTCGTATATCCTCAAAACGCGGTTAAAAATAGTGTCAGCATTAAGGCTGGGCATTTCTTCTTTCTGCCAGTCCTCTGTATCAATACTTTCACCAACGGTGAGGTAATTTTTTTTACGGCTAAGTGCTACAGGAATCAGCTCCTCAGTTGATCCGGGCTCACTATCTGCATTAAACGGTGCGCGAAACATAATGGTACTATGGCCGGTAATACACTCTATTAATAAACGGGTCAGATCCATTTCAATATTGGCACGCTTGGTACTTATTTTTGCCATATTGGGATGAAAAAAAGTATGGTTGCTTATTTCATGACCTTCGCGGAAAATTCTTTTAACCAGGGGGATATTGTTTTCAGCTTCAATACCTACAAGGAAAAAATTAGCCGGTACATGATAATAAGCGAGCGTATCCAGGATCTGTTTTGTGTATACCCGGTCGGGACCATCATCGAACGTAAGTACCAGTTGCCTTTTTTTTGTATTGCCGAATTTTCTGATTACATAAGTGGAGGGTAACTGTGTATAAACTTCTTCGGCGATCAGCAGATCTACTGTATCAATTTCCGGTGTTATGTAACCGGGCGTTGGGGTTGCCAGCACATCCAATACCTCGCCCTCGCCAATATAATCCGGTTTTGAGCCGGCAGGTATTTTGCTGAATTCTTTGAAGTCAAATTTTTTCAGGAAAGATTTGGTCATGGGTATATTATAAAACTCCCATAGCCTGCTGTCTTCACTACCCAAACGCCACAATGCGGTTCCTGCCAGCCGGTATTCAGTAGCAAACCGTAATGTATTAAAATTGGTGGCCGCATCTGTAAAATGTACTTCATGCAGTGAATCACTGCCATCATAATATTGGTAATGGAGGTTATAGGTATCATTGTCAAAATCAACCACAGCATCACTTTCTCTTGCGTTCACCAAGGCTTCCTGGTAAGAAATGGTTTCTACCTGGTTGCTTTTCAGTTTCCAGTCATACCCATATCCTGCCATTCCCAGAATGATCTTATCAGCAGGAACCAGTTTTGTCATTTTATCCAATGCGGCCTGTATCCAGCGTTGCGAACCTATAGGGCCGGGTTTGGTTTCGGTATGCGACTCATCATAAGCCATCAAAACCAGGTAGTCGTTGTATTTGGCCAGTGCCTTGAAGTTGTAATCATTATTAAAAGGAACCACATCCTGTGTAACCAGAAAATTATGGGCATGCAGTTGTTCATACAAATCTTTTTGAAAAGCAACCAGGGTTGCATCATTGGTTTCCTGCAGTTCTTCAAAATCTATATTTATTCCGGCAAAATCATATTGCTTCAACAACCTGATCAGGCTTTTGATGAGCCGTTGTTTTTTAAAAGGGTTGGTGAGTATACGGTGTACAGATTCGCCCCTGAAAACCTCTTTATAATTATTAGAAAGAATGGGCATGATCTCTGCCCGCGCAGCTCTCATCAGTGTCAAAGCCTTTTTATCAATAACAGTATAAACCGTATCTGCAACCGGATC
>JAYTOS010000148.1:0-5317 GCA_043747705.1 Bacteroidota bacterium | reverse complement strand
AACCGGTTTTTAGCTTTTAATAAACCTGCAGCTTTGGTTACTTTACTGCCGGGGTTTTTAATTGCCTGACTTTCATCCAATACCACATAATCAAAATTTACATCAACAAACTGTTTGATATCGCTTCGCAGGGTGCCGTAAGTGGTAATAATTACATCAATAGCCGGGTCGTTCAATGTTTCCCTTGAACGGTTACCGCCATGGTGTACATAATAAGTTAAACCTGGTGTAAACTTTTTAATTTCATTCTGCCAGTTAAACATCAAGGTAGTTGGACAAACCACTAATGCTTTTAAAATACCTGTTTCTTCTTTCAGGTGATGAATAAAACTCAAGGCCTGAATGGTTTTACCCAGGCCCATATCATCCGCCAATATTCCACCCCATTGTACTTCACGCAAATAATTCAACCATTGAAAGCCACTTTCCTGGTAAGGGCGTAAAATATCTTTCAAATGCGCCGGGGCAGGAATCTCTTTAATAGAATGGTTTCCTTTCAGCCGTTCATATTTTTCTTCCAGCTGGAAAAATAATTCTTCTTCATCCCGCTGCAAATACAATTCTTCGATAACACTGAAGTGATATTTACTCAACTTCATGCTACCCGACTTACCATCGCCTACCCTGAACAACAAAGCATATTTTTTAATCCACTCTTCCGGTAAGATACCCAGTGTACCATCTTCCAATTGTACAAACTGTTGTTTATTACCCAGTGCTTTCTTCACTTCTTCCACCGTTACTTTCTGCTCACCAAACTGTATTTCAATTTTGGCATCAAACCAATCGGTATTACTACTGATGAAAATTTTGGTAGATGGCTTCGCTGTATTGAAACGGAAATTCTTCAATGCTTCAAATCCGAATACAGGAACGTTCATCTCTTTCACTGCATCAACAAATAAAAAGAACCAGTTATTGCGCAATACATCCGCGCCTTTTAAAGCCAGTACACTTCCTTCTACCGGTCGTATGAAACCGGAATGGAGTGATTCTATCTTCTGCACAAACTCTTTTTCTACTTCCAGGTTACGTTGTATTACCAGTAACTTATCTGCCATAGGCAAAATGATCTTCTCTTTATCAGTGCTGCGCACGTCATACCCACGGTAATTGAAAACAGGTTGAAATAAAAGGTAATCCCCTTTTTCTTTCAATAGTATTTTCACTTCGGGTTTCATATCCTTTATCTCTTCTTTCTGTACATTGGTAAAGTGTACATTGTATTCTTTAGATAACGGAAGTATAAATTGCTGCAACTGCACCGCCCAATCTTCCGCCGCGATACTGATCTTACCTGATGGCAGGAATTTTTCGACCAGCATGATATCTTCAGAACGTTGCCAGGTAAAAAACTGATTGTGCGATTGAAATAGCAGGGCGGATTCACTTTCATTCTCTGAAATATTCAGATCGGCCAACGGTAGTTTTATGCGGCAGTCCACTTCATATTTTCCATTGCCGTAGTTTACTTCAAATTCAGGGCTGATAAATTGTGCCATTAACTCAGCCGGCAACAAATTTGCGGTAGTAAATATTTTACGTGGCGGCAGGTAGAAAACAAAAGGGCTGGCAGAAAGTTCTGCAAAAAATTTCTTGAACTTAGGATGCAGGTATTCGTTAATGAGGTGACGGGTCTCCTCCGGCAATTCGTCATTATGCTGCTGAATAATGTTTTCCCAGATACCGCTGAATGGCGAGTTCCGGTTAAGGTATCGGCCCACTTCGGCCGGCATCAGTTTACGCAACTGTTGCAAAGACATCTTATCATCTTCGCTAAATACTTCCGTATTCACGAATTTGGCGAGGTCTATCTTTACTGCTTTACTCACATACCTGGTCATCTCTTCATCGGCCTCGCCCTGCACCGCTTCTAACTGTATGTATGGATATTGCAGTTCATTTGCTGTAATAACAATGCCTAATTTTAAAATAGTTTTATCGGGCTGTTCTTCTTCGGCAACAGCAACAGCGGTAGTAAATTCTGTTTCAGCAAGCCGCGGCTTTGCATCTGTTGCCGGGTTCAACGATACACGTTTGATTGAGGTGTCCAACACCCGTAAAAATGGTTTCCCATCAGTATAGGTGAATTCGAATTTACCTTTCAGGTCATCGCTCAATGAATAACCGTAAAGTGCGAGTAATTTATTTTTTTCTTTGTCCCAGTTACGGATACTGTCAAAATAATTAGGGCCGTAATTATGCAGCAATTGCAGCAAAACAATGCTTTTATGTATACAAAGCGGGTGTTCCGTATCGCTTTGACAGGTGCAGCTGGTATCGAAATTCCGTTCTTCGTTTTTTTGAATTACGACTTTATATTTTTCACCTTCGTATTCAAGTTCTGCCAGTACCCTTTCATCTTTTGCTTCCATTATATTGCTACGGGTACTCCGGAGATAATTCTCTGCGGCGTCAAAATTCGCTTGCGCAGATAACATACGGATCAGTTTCAACTCCAGTTGCTTCATCTTCACCACTGTGTGTCGCTGGTCATAAATGGTTTCTTTATCGCCTAATAAATTTTTATCCAGCAGGTCCTGTAAATGAAACAGTGCACCTGCTTTGTGCCGGCAGATTTCCGACAGGTTATATGGGCAACTGCAACGCAACGATAATGTTTTGGGGTCTTTAAACTGGGTGATATGCACTTTGTAAAAAGTAGCATATCCATCATCCTTTACACGGAAGATAACGGCAGCCATCAAATCATCATATTCTATCAACTCGACATTACCCAGGGCATGTATCTTTTTACCTCTACGGATTACTTCTTCCGTGCCACTATTATAAATATGTTTAACTAAATACGGTAAAGCCATGGTTCAGTCTGTAGTTAGCAGTCCGGAGTTTGCTGTTTGAAGGAGCATGAATATAGAATTCCAGGCTCCTGACTGCTAACGCCAGACTTCAAAAAAGGGCAATTTGCAAAAGTAAAGGAAAGCAACCCGCTTTCCGAAAAGAAATGAAAGAAATCTGGGAAGAAAGCAGTTTTGCAGATCTTGAAAATGAGAATTTTTAGAATTGATAAAAATCTGTTAAAAGAACGGATAAAGAAGTGTGATTTTTATCCTAAAATCCTATAAATCCATTCAAATTGCCTTCGGACTTAGCAGATCAGACAATAAGGTCACCATTTTTGTATACCGGCAGCACATTTGCTACATCAGGCAACACGCAATATTCCAGGTCCTTTTCCAGTCCGTAAGAAGCAAGGCGGTGCCAGTGGGTGGTTCGGCGGATAAAGCTATGCATATCATTTTTATGGAGACTGTATAGGTCGGCGGCCATAAGGCTGCTATCACAGTGAATGGTAAAATGATCCTGTATTTGTTCAATAACGGCACCTGCAAATAAAGCATCTTCTAAATTAAACCGGTCCTTCCATGCCGAGCAGCCCAGAATCACATTCTTTTTTTGCGTTTTTAAATGGTGGCAAACGGCAGACAAATTAGGGAACGATCCGGTAACCACTTCAGCGGCTCCGTTATTGAGTGCCATGTGCAATAGCCGGGTACCATTGGTAGTAGTAAGCACCAATGTTTTACCCTCAATGAATGAACGCGGATATTCAGCAGGTGAATTACCATAGTCAAGCCCCTCAATTACTTTTCCGTCCCGTTCACCGGCAGTAATACCACCTGTGGTTTTGCCAATCTGGATGCATTGCTCAACGGTATCAACCGGGATAACCCGTGCCGCTCCATTATATAAAGCCGTAGCAATGGTGGAAGTAGCACGAAATACATCAATAATTACCACTACGCAATTATTGATATCATAAATATCCAGTAAACGTGGCGATAGCACTGTATGTAAATTTGGCCTGTTGCTCATAAAGCGGCAAAGATAGCGGCTGCTGGGGAATATTGAATGTTGAACAGAGAAGATTGAATGTTGATGTTGAGTAAGATTTTTTATCCACTTCAACATTCAAAATGAGCTGTTCAATATTTCTTTTATTCTTTTCCTTTCTTCGTCAATATCAACAACTCATTCGCCTGTATCTCAGTAACATAGCGTTTGATGCCTTGTTTGTCGGTGTAGTTCCGATTGACGAGTTTGCCTTCGATGGCTACTTCAGTGCCTTTTACAAGGTATTTTTCAGCAATCTCTGCCAGCTTACCCCAGGCGACTACATTATGCCATTGGGTATCGGTTACTTTTTCACCTTTGGCATTTTTGTAATTTTCGCTGGTGGCCACATTCAGGTGGGCTACTTTTTTCCCATCGCCAATGGTCCTGATTTCGGGAGCCTGCCCCAGGTTACCAATGATCTGTACTTTGTTTTTGATCGCGTTCATAACGGTTCAGTTTTAAAAATTGTATTGACTAAAAACTGGCAGGGTTCGTACTGCCGTTAACAATACAAATATGAAAACGGAACAACGTAAGAGTCGGTTTTTATTCGGTTACTTTCGAATGTAAATGTTTGTAAGCGGTTGAGATCGAAACCTGTTTTTCCAGTCAGGTATACGCCATGTTTTCAATAGAGTTGTGCATACATGCCTGTTGGCAGTAATTAAACCAGGCCAAAATAAAAGAGGCCATCACAAGACGGCCTCTCTACATTTTTGATTCCTTTATTTTATTGTGGTTTATTAACCGTATTCATTTGAAGTGTTACCGCAGTTTGCGCCAACATCCTTCCGTTAATGGAAGCACCTGTTTGTAAATTAATACCGGTTTTTCCCAATATATTCCCTTCAAAATGGCTGGTCGTTCCAAAGGTTACCGCATCAGCCACCACCCAGTAAATATTTTTTGCCTGTGCACCGCCACTCAAAGTAATTCGCACCGCAGAAGCCATAGTAAGGGTTCCCGCAACCTGAAATATCCAGACATCATTAGGCCCGCCCGCAATGGTAACATCTGTTGGGATAATAAGTGAACTCGTCCAGTTATACAGGCCAGGTATAAGCGTTTTACCTCCGATATCACCGGCACCCAATTCAGTAAAATCGGGATTAATACGTCCGGCGGCATCATTGTAGGCAGTTACCATATCACCTACCGCTGCGGTTAACATACTGGCATTTGTAACTACACAAGGAAGAGGGCCGGCAGCATCTACTGAGTAGATGGTTCCGGTTACCTCTGAACAGGTTACAAGAATTGCCGCTCCGGTAATTGGGCTGCTTCCAACATCTCCGGTAATAGTAGATTTATAAACATCGGTAATTCCTGATTCTGAAAGAATCTCAAAATTTCCAGCAACCCCAAGGTTTACTCCTTGCGTTTTTAACTGTGGTTGAAAAATAACGGAAGAATTTGCTGAAGCTATTCCGGAAGACATTCCGGAAGGGTTATCGGTATC
>JAYTOS010000147.1:0-20403 GCA_043747705.1 Bacteroidota bacterium | reverse complement strand
GGAAATGTATAATAACAAAAAAGTGATGCCCATACTGGGGCAATCATTTTTATCCTTTATAGAAGGAAAAAGCAAAACCATTCATGATGCAAATTATGTATATGGATTGGAACATTATGGAGGTTGCCTGTTGATAAAAGGCAACTGGAAGATTACAAATACAAGCGATCCCTTTGATGAAACCGCTTTTGAATTGTATAAAATTGACGAGGATTGGGGAGAAACAAAAGATCTTTCAAAATCTCAACCCAAAAAATTAAACGAAATGATGAATGAGTGGAAAGTATTTAAAAAGAAAGTAGGCATTATACCGCTGGATAAAGGAGAAAGGATTCATCTTGATATTATAAGGTAATTAATGTCATGAACGAACGCTCAACAAGTAGTTTACCAAAGGAGGGGCTGAGTGTATCCAGGTGAAAGTCTATGGTTCTTCTATTGGTATATGGTCCCATTTTCCTTTAAAATCTGGCTTAAATCGTAGATTTTCTTCAAACTATCGTATAAAGGGTTTAATTCCGGACAAGTAGGGGGAGCATTGAAAATCAAAGAGTTTCGTCAAAACGTAACTCTTATTTTTTGTAGCTTGCACAAATGTTGCTTATAAAGTGCATTTTTTACTGCCTGTACATTTTAATTTTAGGCAAAAAAAAATCCAATATCATTGGGGAACCCCGGTAAGTTTGGCTTCTTTTTTTTTATTTTCTTTCCACTTTTATAGTTGTCTTGATCCTTATCCTATAAGTAAGTTGCTGAAATTAATCCTGCATGAACGCATCTGTACCTGTAGCTCTAAAATTCTTCCTTTATAATTAATTTGTTATCAATATGTAGATTAGCTAATTGCTTTTCCATTGATTCCATCATTGGGGGAGGTCCGCATACATAGATATATTTATTAGCTCTATTCAAATTTACTTTTAGAAAATCTTCGGTGATTTGCCCGTTTGCATACTCATCGATTTTTTCATCAGATAGAATATTGATAAAGTTTTTCCCTAACATATTTTTAAACTCTCCTTCAAGTATAATATCAGCTTTTGTTTTATTGGCAAAAATGAGCTTGTTATCCCCTATTTGATTTTTCGACTGAAGATACCTGAAGATGGAGATGAACGGAGTAACGCCTGCCCCTCCAGCAATAAATACACCTTCCCCTTTATAAGTGATAGCGCCATAAACATCGTGTAAAACTAATTCGTCATACTTTTTCAGTTGGAGAAGCTCATTGGTAACGCCTTTATGAGTAGGATATGTTTTGATGGTAAATTCGAGGTAATCGTTATCTGGCAGGCAAGTGAAAGTAAAAGGTCTTTTTTCATTATGCCAACCATTTTTATTTATAGAAACTTCAGTGGCTTGCCCTGGGGTGAAGTTGAATAGGAGAGGTTTTTCAGTTACAATTTGCAACACGTCATGAGTAATCGCCTTTATTGATTTTATTTTTACAGGATATTCATTCATATAATGTAAGTTCTAAATTGTTGATCTCTCATTTTAACAATACTTCAGATAAAAATGAGACAAGTGTTTTAAAATATATTACACCATTACTCGATAAAGTTATATAAATGGCAGATTTGGGTATCGGATTACACTTTCTGTATGAATGGCTTATATCAGAAAATATAGGTTATGCTTGAGGGATGCTATCAAAGCCGGGATGATAATTACAGTAAGCCAGAACTTTTTGAACTATCTCTTTAATACCGTCATAATTATTTGCCTTTTTAAAATACTCAATAGCACCCTTACCTAGGCAACCGTCTATATATTTTTGATCATAAGCAGTACTCCACACAATTTTATCAATCCCATTAAATTCGGGCCTGCTGCAAAGCCAATCAAGGAGTTCCGGGCCATTCATAATTGGCATAAGATAATCGATTACTATTACACATGGTAAATCAACTTCGGCACACTTTTCAAGAAACTCAGTAGCATCTTTGCCATCATTTACAGTGCTCAGGTATACTGTGGGTGCAATTTCAAGTAGTGCTTCCTTAAAAAAAGCCCTGTCTTCATTATCATCATCTACAAGTAAAATTCTTATCTTATTCATTGGAGAACCAAAGTTTATGTGCTAGTTGTTGCAATAAAATTAGATTTCTTTGACTTAAAATTCGAGCATCTGTGATTTATGTAAAGCTTTAAAATAATAGTGTAAGGAATATGCCTATTATATAACAGAAATTGCAGTATATTAAAACACACATGAAACACGCAAGTATGCCTAATAATATTCCCTCTTTAAAAAATAAAGCTGCTTCGAAAATTATTGAAACTTCCGAAGGAAAAGCTAATGAGGAAGGATTTAAAATATCTACTGGCCATGTTATTGTCGAAGTAATCGAATATATTCCTAATTCAATATTGCAGAAAACCATAATGAAAAAAGCTACTGGTCATATAAGGATTAGTTCATTTGATACAGACGAAGCATTAACAAAAAGAATATCTCCATTCGATACATTTATTCAAATAATAGAAGATAAAGCGGAAATAGTAATTTCTAAAAAGAGTAATATATTATTATGTGGTTAAAGCATTATCATACCTGCACATACTTCTCATATAGTATAAGCTGATGGCAGATTCAAGATGCTTCAAACTGTCATAAAAAATGAGCATGAATTGTAGGAATACCAACTAAAAATTAATAAGCGATGAAATCGAAATCAAAAACAATAAAAGCTTTGGCAGTAGGATCTGCATTGGCACTTAGCTGTGTAGTAACAGCACAAACGATTGATGCAGCACAAGATCCTCATATTGAAACCAATGTAAGGGCATTTTTAAAAGTTCTTAATGCAGGAACCGCTAAACCTTTGGAGCAATTACCCCCTAAGGATGCAAGATTAGTTTTAACAGGTGCACAGGCATCAGTAGAGGTTGACCTGTCGGGGATTACAGTTACACAAAAAACAATTAAGCAAGACGGACAAACCGTTGTTTTAAACATTGTAAAACCTAAAAATACCAAAGGCATATTACCTGTGTTTATGTTTTTCCATGGTGGTGGCTGGGTACTAGGTGACTTCCCTACTCATCAGCGTATGGTACGTGATCTAGTGGTAGAGTCCGGCGCAGCCGCAGTTTTTGTAAACTATACACCATCCCCGGAAGTACATTATCCTGTTGCGATTAATCAGGCGTATGCCGCCACAAAATGGGTAGCAAAAAACGGCGTATCCATTGGTGTAGATGGAAAGCGTTTAGCAGTAGCAGGCAACAGCGTAGGTGGAAATATGGCCACTGTAGTGGCATTGATGGCAAAAGATAAAAAAGGCCCGGAAATTAAAATACAGGTTTTATTTTGGCCAGTAACCAATGCATATTTTGAAACAGAATCATACAATCTTTTTGGTAAGGACCGTTTTTTAACTAAGAGTTTGATGATGTGGATGTGGGATAATTATACCATCGACGCCAATCAACGTAAAGAAATTTATGCTTCTCCGCTATTGGCCACCACTGAGCAACTAAAAGGTTTGCCACCAGCGTTGGTACAAACAGCAGAAAACGATATCCTGAGAGATGAAGGCGAAGCATATGCCCGTAAGTTAGATGAAGCAGGTGTAAAAGTTACTGCTATCCGATTTAATGGAATGATACATGACTGGGGATTACTAAATGCTATCAGCACCATACCCGGTACTAAATCTGCAATGTTGCAGGCCGCGTCTGAATTAAAAAAGGCACTTAAATCAAAGTGAATGGATTATTGACAATCGCATATACTAAAAAATTTACCGGTTTTATAAACCCGGAAAATTATGCAGTAAATGTTGGTGTAATATGCTTTGATAACAGCTATAGGAAGAGTATTTAGAGGAAAAAAAATAAGCTGTTTAGCAAATAAAGAGTTGAAGCAAGCACTTAACCATGCCGCCACAAATAGGGGGCGCATAAAAGTAAAAGGGTTATACTTTAATAGTATGGCCCTTTTCATTTCATTAAACATTATTCCGCAGTTGTCGGGTCTATAACAGCAACAACTTCAGTTACTGAATTTGCTGGAAAGCCACCCTGCCTTGCATGTTCACGAACCATTTCTTCATTGGGTGCAATGTAAACGCAATAAATTTTATCTCCGGTAACATAACTTTGAAGCCATTGTATTTGCGGCCCCATATTACTAAGTACTCCGCAGGAGGTTTGTGAAATACCTTTAAGTTGTTCCGCAGTTAATTTTCCCGCTCCGGAAATTTCTCTTTCAATTACATACTTAGGCATATATTTTAATTTAAAAATTTTCCTATTAATATGGCTTTTAGGGATCGTCCTGTTTTTTTTAATGGCTACCAGCTGCCACTTCTTGGCATATAAAAATGATCAATCAGATTCAGCAAAAAAATTCAACCATATTTATCAGACTAAAAATACCAAATAAAAACCTATTTCCCGATATTGGCAAAAATCATTACTCGCAACGGTTACTTCATTTCATATAAATACTTGATTATCAAAACACATTACCCTCCCGGTTAACCTGCCGTGAGCAAATTATGCTCCAGCTTTCTGCCGTATAGGCCTAAGCCTCCGCTATTTTGCGGGGGCGTTGGCCAGGCGATCATAGGTGTTCCGAAGATATTCACGCAAAGCCGCAAAGAAATAAAATAAGACGCCGGGCATATCTTTGCGGCTTTGCTTCTTACGCGTCTTTGCGTGAAAAACAATCTTCCGAACAGCTGTGGTCAGGCGACCAACAACGGCGGAGATAACCAACTTTCTCCCTCTCAAATTCAAGAATTTCATCTTCCAGACCAAGCTGTTTTGTTTACACATATTTTATTTAACAAATAAATGCCAATAACAGAAACAAGGAGGGCCATAATAAAGATTGGCAAATTCGCATCTAATCCTTTGATGGCTTTTACAAAACTGTTTGCCGGTAGACGATCTGTAAGCTGAAACTCGATCCAGGAAACGCCATTATTAACAAAGTGTATCAGAATACAATATTTAATATTTTTTGTCTTGAAATAAACCCAGCCAAGGAAACAGCCCGCTACAAAGCCTGCAAATATCTGAGATGGGTTACCATGCATGAGGCCGAATAAAAATGCTGACAAGAGAACAGCGGATCCGGCAGAATATCGTTTTAGAAACTGTTCCAAGATTATACCTCTTAATAAGAGTTCTTCAAAGAAAGCCGGAAGAATAACAAGAGCAACAAACCCCAACCAAGGTAACTTCAACGTCCTATCAATTTCGGCGGTAAAGAAATTGGGAAGATGGAGAAGCCGGATTATATAATCAATACAAATACCAATCGAAACAGTAAGGAAAGCCAAGTATATGACCTGTGACGTATTAATTTTTTTCCTGAACAGAAGCTTCAAAGAAAACGAATGAGCAGATTTCTTTATACGCTTAGCAGCATAGACGGTGGGAATAATAACAGCTGCCAGATAAAGACTGATGTCACCCAAAGCATGCGTAAAATCGTTCTTCCATATTAAGTATGGTAAATATCCGGGAAGTCCCGCAAGGCTGGCAACAAACATGTATAAAAGAAGTAGAAACGCCTGCGAAAATGACGGATATGTTTTAGTACTCATTATTACTCATTTTTTTGCATTATTTTTTAAAATAAACAGTAAATGTCCCTATATGACAGACGGTTTTAATTTGTGATATTACAATGGAAATCAACATACTTAAACAGTCGTTTTAAAAGATCACTGCAACAAATGTTATTTGATCAAACAGAATAGAAAAAACACACTCTTCATTAAAATAATCTTTTTGCATAAGAATTTCACTCACATGGTTTTGACATAAGAGGATTTGACAGATAGATTAAAAAATCTATGGTTTTTTTATGTTCTGGCAGGTTTTATACAGGCTGGTGACAGGCAAATGATACGATATCTTTTTAAGCTAATAGTTTTTATCTATGAGTTAATCAATTAAATAGATAAACACGTTGGTCAATTCATTGATACATTCGCCATTATATATCCCACAAAATAAAACAACTGCAATATGAATAACGAACAAAATCAGACGATGGCTCACATTAACCACGACGAAGCCAAGTGCCCGTTTCATGGAGGAGCCTTAAAGCAAAGTGCAGGCAGTGGTACGAGAAACCGTGACTGGTGGCCCAATCAATTAAAAATGAACATCCTTCGTCAAAACTCTTCACTGTCCAATCCCATGGGTGAGACATTTAATTACGCGGAAGAGTTCAAAAGTATCGATCTGCCTGCCTTGAAAAAAGATATTTTTGATCTTATGACCACCTCGCAAGACTGGTGGCCAGCTGACTACGGCCACTATGGTCCGTTCTTCATCCGCATGGCCTGGCATAGTGCCGGTACTTACCGCATCTCTGACGGACGTGGTGGTGCAGGTTTTGGTACACAGCGTTTTGCACCACTTAATAGCTGGCCCGACAATGCAAATCTCGACAAGGCACGTTTGCTTCTCTGGCCAATTAAAAAGAAATACGGAAAGAAAATTTCCTGGGCAGACCTGATGATCCTTGCCGGTAACTGTGCCCTCGAATCCATGGGCTTCAAAACCTTTGGTTTCGCTGGCGGCCGTGAGGATGTTTGGGAACCCGCAGAAGACATTTATTGGGGTTCTGAAAAAGAATGGCTGGGAGACGAGCGCTATACCAGCGACCGTGAACTGGAGAACCCGCTTGCGGCTGTTCAGATGGGATTGATTTACGTGAACCCGGAAGGTCCTAACGGAAATCCTGATCCGCTTGCATCTGCCCGCGACATCCGCGAAACTTTTGGGCGTATGGCAATGAATGATGAAGAAACGGTAGCCTTAATTGCCGGTGGTCACACATTTGGTAAAACCCATGGTGCTGCCGATCCTGGCCAATATATTGGTAAAGAACCCGCTGCTGCAGGTATTGCAGAGCAAAGCCTTGGCTGGAACAACACATTTGGTAGCGGAAATGGAGAAAACACCATTACCAGCGGACTTGAGGGTGCCTGGACTACCACACCAACCCAATGGAGCAACAACTATTTTGAAAACATGTTTGGCTTCGAATGGGAACTGACCAAAAGCCCGGCCGGTGCACATCAATGGAAACCGAAAGATGGCGCAGGTTCTGGCACAGTGCCAGATGCACACAACGCTTCAAAACGTCATGCGCCAACAATGCTTACAGCAGACCTCGCGTTGAAAGTAGATCCCGTTTACGAGAAAATTTCAAGACACTTTTTCGAAAACCCTGCTGAGTTTGCAGATGCATTTGCGCGTGCCTGGTTCAAACTCACACACCGCGATATGGGCCCTATTGCCCGCTATCTCGGTACTGATGTACCTGCCGAAGAATTGATCTGGCAAGATCCTATCCCTGCCGTTACACATGAACTCATTAACGATAAAGATATCGTTGCCCTAAAGAATAAGATACTGGCTTCAGGACTTTCTGTAGCCCAGCTCGTATCAACCGCATGGGCATCAGCTTCTACTTTCCGTGGTTCTGATAAACGCGGTGGTGCAAACGGTGCTCGCATTCGTTTGGCTCCTCAGAAAGATTGGAAAGTGAATAACCCCGCGCAACTGGTTACTATATTGGCTAAGCTTCAGGATATTCAAAAAGAATTTAACAGCACACAGTCTGGGGGTAAGCATGTTTCAATCGCTGACCTGATCATATTAGGTGGTTGTGCAGGTGTTGAGAAGGCAGCTCAGCTTGGAGGTCATTCTGTAAACGTTCCGTTTACACCCGGAAGAGCCGATGCATCGCAGGAACAAACCGATGTGGAATCATTCGCCGTACTCGAGCCTGCTGCAGATGGTTTTCGCAACTACTTCAAACCCAAACACGCTGTAACAGCAGAGGAATTGTTGCTGGATAAAGCACAACTGTTAACATTGACCGCACCTGAGATGACCGTTCTTGTTGGTGGTATGCGTGTGTTGAATACGAATTTCGATCAGTCTCAACAGGGTGTATTTACCAAGCGTCCGGAATCACTTACCAATGACTTCTTTGTTAACCTCATCGATTTTGGTGTTAAGTGGGACGCTACTTCAGATGCCCAGGATGTTTTTGAGGCACGTGATCGTAAGACCGGAGAAATCAAGTGTACCGGAACCCGTGTAGATCTCATCTTTGGTTCTAACTCTGAGCTTCGGGCCATAGCTGAAGTGTATGCTTGTGAAGATTCACAGGAGAAGTTTGTACACGACTTTGTTGCAGCATGGACCAAGGTGATGAACCTTGACCGTTTTGACCTGGCTTGAGCTAATGGTCTTATTATATAGTTGTAAAAGGTGGTCTGCTAGCAGGCTGCCTTTTTATATTTACATAAGTTAGGAATAGCAGATCATCTAAATAAAAAAAATGTGTTCACTAATCGATATAGGTTTCTACTGCCACACTTGATTATCTTCCTCCCAATTGAAATGAAGTATCTCAAAAGCTGACAAAAATGTTAACTTCAAATGAGCGGTATGAAAAAGACACGATTTAGCGAAACCCAGCATATTTCGATCCTAAAGTAACAGGAAGGCTAGCGAATTGTCAATGAAATTACCCATGCGTGTGGTATTTTAGAACCTATGTTTTCCAATTGGATGAGAAGGTATGGCAGTATGGAATTAAGGTTACCGTAAAGAAGCTATCAGATGCAGTAGTTGATTTTAACCTGGTGGGTGCACCAAACGCCTGTACAGATGCTGCTGTATCCGGGAACTATGTAAACGGGATAACTTTAACAAATGACCATAATATCGTGGTTGTGAAAGTAAATGTAACAGCCATCGGAGCTTATACTATACGCACCGATACATTGGGTGGAATCAATTTTTCAGCTACTGGTTTTTTTACCGGTACCGATACCCAAACTGTTACGCTGGGCGGGAGCGGCACACCTGTGAAACCTGATAACCTGCAATTCACACCAATGCCTTCGGGAGGCAGTCCTGGATGTACTTTCACTATTAACGTACTTAACCTGAAACCTGCAGCTACCTACGTGCTGGAATCTGGTAACGGCATGAGCAGCCCCTGCATTTACGCAGTCGCTGGCACGTATACAACTAATACAGCCTTATCCGTATCCAACAACATAAGCATAAGTGTGTTTGTTACGATTCTTGGGAATTACACCGTTGCTACCGCTACTGTTAACGGGATAAGGTTTTACCATACGGGTATGTTTACAACACTTGGTCAGCAAAGAATTACCTTAACAGGCAGCGGTACCACTCTTGTAAGTGGCATTACTTCTTTTACACCTCAAATAATTGGACCGCACCCGCTCGGAGGCCAGGTCTGTGGTTTTGCTTTATCGGTCAATTAATATTATTTCCGGTAATACTGTATTTTTTTTCTGAGTAAAAACAAGCGTATTATTTTTTGAAAATCCGGACAGGGTAAGGCCATTTAGGCTGGACGTTTTATATACAGGCTCTTTTATTTTTTTCTGAAACTACAAAACAAGAAATTCTGTGAGGTATTAAACGGAGTTCTATGCTCTTCGCTTATACATTTTATTCTATCAAACTTTTCCTCAAACCTATTCGACATAGAAGATTCGGTGTATTGTTTTATGTCAAGACCACTGCACTTCTTTGGTCCAGTCTTCGAAAAAGTACCCAAAATCAAATACCCGCCTTGTCTGATACCGTTTTCTGCATTATGTACATACTTGTCTATTCGTTCCTCGATTGTCAGAAAATGGAAGGCAGCTCTATCATGCCAAAAATCAAATTGAACAGGTGGTATGAAATCAACGACATCCGAAACGATCCAATGTACCTTTTCGGCATTTTTACCTACTCTTTGTTTTGTCCTGTTTAAAGCGTTTTCTGATATATCAAGAACGTAGATATTCTGATACCCTCTTTCAATAAGTACATCAACCAAGTGACTGTCTCCCCCACCAATATCTATGATATTAGCATCCAGGGGAAGACCAAACAGTTCAAGAAAATCTACCGATGTTTTGGGATATGACTGAAACCAGCTGAATTCAGTTTCCGCCTTGGTTGAAAATATATTCTCCCAATGGTCTTTCTCTATTATTGACATACCAATAAATTTCGTTCAGTAAAGTTAGCATTTACTGTATTCAATACCCCACAACCCATTGTTATTTATTCGCAGCTGGATATCCTCCAACGAAAATAAAAATTGTGTGTTCCCTCCAGATATCTCCGTAGGAGAATCTGCTATTCCAGCATAAGCTATGATCGAATTTTTGTTGCGGTCAGGATAGGGAGACACCAGCGATTAACTTTCTTTATTGCAAAATAACCCCTGCGAAGCAGGAAATTCACCATCACCTTATTAGATGGATTAAGCACATTATCGTTCTCCCCTACAGCTTTGAAAAGTCACGTTTAATTATTAATCAAATGGCTGTGTTTTTTTATTTTTTATACCTGGCAGTTCAGCTGGCGCTCATTATTCTTTACTCCATTACAATTCTTCTGAACAATCCACCCTTCCTGTTGTTAGAACTGGAGTTTGGAAAGTCGCAACAACCAATATAGTAACCTTAATCTGCTAGAAATCAAACTATACGAATTGATGTACCTCGCGATAGAGACATTTACCAGTTGCTATATAGCTGGTGGTGCCAGGTGATAAAAGCTATTATTACAGGTATCTAAATAAGATAGCATAATGAATATGATAAGAGTTTTACTTGCAGATGATGATATTGACGATAGGGATTTTTTTAAGAAGGCGCTACTTGAAATTGCACCCACCGCATACCTAAGCATCGTAAATAATGGCAAAAAGGCTACTGAGTTTCTTGAAAAGTGTGCCGAAACTGATTTACCCTGTGTTATATTAATAGATTACCATATGCCTATTATGAATGGCCCCGAACTCCTTGACTGGCTTTGCAGCAGGTCAAAATATAATGAAATTGATAAAATTATCTGGAGCACAGCTTATGATAAAAAATATATTGATGGTTGCGTTGGTAAAGGTGCTATTGAGTATTTTAAAAAGGCAAATAATTATGGTGGTATTAAAAATATAGTTCAAAAAGTTCTGGCTCACTGTAATTATTGTTGAGTGATCATATCCCAAAAATGCTCTATAAATCTTTCAGAAAAAATAAGTCCGTATTTACAGCAGGTAAAATCATCAAAATGTTCGTGTAATTTCGTGCTTCTCAGATTTCCATTCGGAAAATATTTTCGTTGAAATGTCTTTTTGTTCTATAGTAGCCGCAAAAAAAGATAATAAGATTTCAGTTATACCTTAGCGACTTTATCTCTTGCGCACCTTTGCGTGAAAATACAATCTCCGGAACATCTATAGTCAGGCGACAAACAATGACACCGGTTGATGCATGTTATTCCCTTAATTTCTCACCTTCTGTTTTTTTAGGATGTAATGTGGTATTCCTGTTCAGGTTCAATTGTACTTGTTTTTCAGGTGACGAATTTACTGGGGCCTTTCCAAAACGTAATTTTAAGGCCCGTATTCCTGTTTTTAGCTCACTCCAGAAATGTGGTGGTTGTTTAAAACCATAGGCTCTGTATTTACCAGGTTGAACTTTCCCTTTTTCTGCTACAAACTTTTCAAAGTTAATTACCCATTTATTAAACAGTTCCATGTATTCTTTTTCATTAACCAAATCTTCACTTTGGTTCTGGCTATATTTTTTTCCAAATCCACTGTCTGCATATTGCCATAAATTTTCCGGTACCTCAATACCTCCATACCGGCATTGCCACACTAGTGGTGCATAAGCCTGCCGCATATCATTAAATGGTTCTGCATCGCCATCAAAATAATTTTTATGTTTCAGGATTTTCGGAACATTATTTTCATCCATCTCATCTCCACCTCCATCACCATAACAAAAAAATGCTGCTGTTCTTCCTTCCAAATGATTTATACTAAGTTCTTTCCAAAGTTCAGTGTGCTCCAATGCCATTGCCATTTCGGGGTCCTTGTGCCGGATCAGCCGCTCATCCGGGTTTCCTCCGTTCATACATACCATTCTGTCGAACATCAATTTTAAATTACTTGTTGGTGCATACCAATTCACTGGACCAATAATAGCCCAGGCATCTGCCATATCCAATCTGGCATATATATCTGCATTCCACATGAAATCTGCTTCTGCATAACTGTTTTTCTTATAACAATTACAGGGCCACACACATAACGCCATCGATGTTGAAACACAGGCATTACAGCTTTGAATATGTGCACGGCCATACGCATTACTCAGATCTTCATAATCAATTTCCCATTCCTGCGGCAACATATCAGCCATCTTCAGCATGAGCATTCTTGCCTTACTATCCACTCCCGGGCAATTATATTGTTTTCTGCCGGAGCCGGCAATAATCAATACCCTGAATGGGCGCTTATGTAATGGCAGTTCAGCGTTTTTATCTTTTGGTTTCATAACTTCAGGTTAATGATATAGATAATGTGTATTCGCATTTTTCAAAACTCTATGTTATACAACTATTCAATCTTATACAGCATGCTACATATATGGGAAGTCATTAAAAATTATTACACCAATATTGGATATAAATATCATGTTAATCCGGTTATTTTCCTGGGTATTCATATTGTGGCTACCCCTTTCTTTCTGTTATCAGTTGCGTGGCTGATAAAAAATTACCGACAAAAAAAAGAGTTGGTGCTGCCGGCAACAGTATCTGTCTTTATTTTTAATGCAGCCAATATCTACCTGGTTATCGCCGGAAAAAACATTCCCTGGTGGATATATATTTTTCTTGTTATTACAACAATTATCAGTGGCTATTTTAGTTTTTTAGAAGCCAGAAAGAAAATGAAAAAATAATGGCGATCTTAAAATTACTCCTTTTAGGGCTGTTTTAAAAACTGAAATCCTATTCCCAGCCAGAAGCGATTGCTATTTTTAAAAACCGTTATTCGTAATATCCATGCGATAACAGTAGGGGATCAAATCTGCATCACCTATAATTATTTCATTTACCTATTGAAGGGTGCCGGGTAAACTATACCTATTTTAAAAAAGGGATAAAAATTATTATCTTATCTTCAATTATACGCAAGGGGTGCCTTTCGGAATGGTAATGGTTAGCATAGCCTTACTTCCGGTGAAAACAGGCTGAGATTATACCCAATGAAAGAGGCTTCACATCTCTTTCATATACCTGATCCGGATAATGCCGGCGTAGGGAGGATATTATTTTATTGTTTGACCGGTTATTGCCCACACTTGTTTGCGTAAAATTATTCATGTAAAAAATATTTGGCATGGCTTTATCTGAAAGCTGGCATGTGTTCCTGCAGCAGATTAAAGAAACCAATACAATCCAATGGCTCGCTGTTGGCCTCGGTATTGCAGAAGTATGGCTGGCGAAATCAAATAAGATATGGTTATATCCTACAGGCATTGCATCAACACTTATCTCCATCTATATACTTACAATAGCAGGCCTTTACGCAGAATGCCTGCTGAATGGCTATTATATAATCATGAGCATATATGGGTGGTGGTATTGGGTTAAAAAGAAAAACCTTCCGTCTGTTAAGGTGAGTTATTGCAATCGTGAAGAATGGCTGATCGTTTTATCCATAGTATTCATTGGCTTTCTGCTTCTATTCCTGTCACTCAGGTATTTTACTAATTCCACGGTTCCCGTATGGGATGCATGGGTAAGTGCAACAGCCTGGGCCGGAATGTGGCTGCTTGCCAAACGGAAGATTGAAAACTGGATATTGCTCAATATCTCTAATCTTTTCGCTATCCCGCTCTTGTTCTATAAACAATTACCACTTTTTGCCGCACTTACATTGTTCCTGTTCATTGTTGCTATTATGGGTTATTTTGAATGGAAGCAAATCATCCGGAAAGAAAAAAAATCTTTATCATGAAAGTTATCCGTCATCCTTCAGAATATATTGCTTCGGAATGGGTTCAGCGTATCCGCAACCATGCTGCTGAAGCAGAGTTGCTGAAAAAATTACATCCCGCCCAGCTATCACTGATCCATGAACAAAAATGGTTTCAGCTGTTTGTTCCGGAAACCTGTCAAGGTCTTGGATTATCGCTCCCCGATGCTCTAAGGTTAGAAGAAAGTCTTGCCTGGACTGATGGATCTCTCGGCTGGACCGTAACGCTTTGTGCCGGCGCAGGCTGGTTTGTTGGTTTTCTTACTCCTGAAATAGCCGGTACTGTTTTTAATCATCCAATGGTTTGTATTGCAGGTAGCGGTAAATCTTCGGGCGTTGCAGAGAAAAAAAATGGTGGATATAAGATTACCGGCCACTGGCCGCATGCTACAGGCGCGGCCCACGCAACTGCTTTTACTGCCAACTGCACGATAGAAAAAGAGGGTGTTACGTTAAAAAACGAAGATGGAACCCCGGCCATCCGATCCTTTTTATTCCTGAAAAATGAAGTAACCATTCATCACCACTGGAACAGTATCGGGATGAAAGCTACCGGAAGTGTTGGTTTTGAGGTAACCGAATTATGGGTACCCGAAAACAGGGTTTTCCAGATCAATAGTGAAGGTGCTTATTTGCAAAGTCCCATTTATCAATATCCTTTTATGTCGTTCGCGGAGTTAACACTTGCTGTTAATAGTTCGGGGATGGCTATCCGTTTTATAGATCTCTGCCAGATCCTATCAATACAAACAGTTAACCCTGCACTGCAATCCTGCCTGAAAACTTCACTGAAGCAACTGGCAGAATGCAGGGATCAATTTTATCAGATTACAGAAAACTCATGGGAATATTGTCTTAACAGCGAACCTGTTTCTAAAGAATTAATGGCCCGTATCAGCGATAGCAGCAAAAAGCTGGCCATTACTGCCAGGCAGGTAGTAGACGATTTATATCCTTATTGTGGCATGCTGGCAGCTGATCCGGAAACAGAAATTAACCGGGTTTGGCGTAACCTGCATACCGCAAGTCAGCATAGCTTATTTAATCGTTGATGATGGTTATTTTTACGCCTGCCATATTATAATTACATTTTTTATACTATGTATTATATATTATAGTTACGCCTCATCCGGGTTACTTTTTACCAAAAAAGGTATTAAGCATAGAAATAAAAGCCTAAAATGATACAAAAAACATACTTTAAGACCAAAGATTACTGCAAAGTAAAATTTTCTTTTTCCGTTGAGAACGCTGAAACAGTAGAGATACTGGGCCTGAACAGTGATTGGGAAAATTCGGTGGTAATGAGCAAAAAGAAAGATGGCAGTTTTTCAGCTGATGTTTCTTTACCCAAAGATTCACAGCATGAATTCAAATACCGTGTTAATGCAACAGAATGGATCAACGATCCTACAGCTGATGGTGAGAGCCAGAATGTGTATGGTGGGAGTAATAGTGTGATTACTTTGTAGGATTGGGTTAAAAAAGGTTAAAAGGGCACTTTGGTTTCTAACTACTTTAACCCATTTAACCTTTTTTAACTTCTCTGTTCCTCAACCTTCTTCCATTAAAAAAAACACGGTATGCCCTTCTTGTTTTCTTTGTTGAAGAAATAAATAAAACTCAGTTCACTACTTCCGCTGAATCCTTTTGCACGGGTAAGGTCTGAACTGGTAACGTCGTAGCTTAATCCCAGTTGGTAGCTGGAGGAACGTAACCCGATGTATGGATAGAATGCATCTTTTATCCGCAGCCATGCGCCCAGGTATAAATGCAAATCGGTTTCGCCGATTCCCAATCCATACGCAGCACCAAAAACCACTTCATTAGTACCGGCCTGCTGCATGATATGGCTACTGACAAAGAAATAATTCCTGTCGCCAGAATTCAGGTTGGCACTTACGTGTACCCCATACCGTCTTTGTAATGAAGTATTGTTTCCGCTGAAAAAAGAAAGCCTGGGGCGCAGTATATGATACATGCTTGCACCCATCGTAAACAGGTTGCCATTTTCATCCCCGTAGTTATATATGATACCCGCATTCACATCTGCGTATGATACAGATTGGTTATTGACTGTTTCCCCACTTGGTATACTCAGGTTAAATCCGCCGTTGGTGTATTGGTTGCTGAATGATATCCGGTTGAAATCAACACTGTTTTGAGCATAACCTGCCTGTATGCCGATACCGATACTTTGGTTCCCATCTGCATCCAATCCTTTATGAAATGCAGTTGATAAAGAAATATAATTGTTCTTGAATATTCCACCCGAAGATTGATCGTATAAGGCCAGCAGGCCCAGTCCCCATCTGTCATTACCGTCGATCTTATTTTTTAAAATTTTACTATCGTATGATACAGTGCCTGTTGTATAAGGCTCACCAATATTTGCCCATTGGTTCCTGATATTAAAAGCAAGCCTTTGTGTACCATCAAAATACCCGGTGAATGCGGCGTTGAAAGTTAATGGAGAACTGAAGTATTGTGAGAAATGCGGATCCTGTGCATTCGCCGATTGTTGAAACAGGCAAATACAGCAGAGGTGAATGATGATATGGATAACCGTTCTCCGCATAATAGTTTTAGGTTAGTAACCTCCCGCGTTTAGCGTTCAGGTCGCTTTAGCGCCCCGACCGCTGCTCACCTGATTAACAAAACACTCCCGCTTCTCCTGATAGTATTTCCATTCACATCAACAGCTTCGGCAATCCATGCATAGCTACCGGCAGGTTGATCAATCCCATTAAATTTTCCATTCCACCCATTCGCCGGGATGGCATCATTTACCTGAAATACTAAGTTGCCCCAGCGGTTAAATACTTTAAAATAGGTGAGCCCCTTCATTCCTTCCATTATTGGATATAACCTGTCGTTCTGCCTGTCGCCATTTGGCGTAAAGCCTTGTGGGACATAGATCTCACTGCCCAGGATTATTTTTACCAATACAGTATCGGTAGTAACACAGCCTTCCGCAGAAGTAATATCCACAGTATAGGTTTGTTCTGCAGTGAGCTTTACCGTTGGCGATTGTGTTGTAAAACTGTTCAGATTATTGAATGGTTTCCACAAATATTTCGCGCCGAATGGTCTTGCTATAATAACTGTGGGTTGATTGGCTATTGCACTTACTTCAGCATACCGTATGCCCGGTATCGGTGATTCGATGAAGTATGAAAGTATTAGTTTTTCTGTTAAGTTGGGACAGGAAATATTATTTGCCGTAAGTGTTATCTGATACATACTTTCTGCAGGGTATATATGCGATGGGGAAAAAAGGGTTGAATTAGTTCCGTCACCAAAATCCCATTGCCAGGAAATATTTCCGGAAGAATTAGAAGATGAGCGGTTAATAAAAAGAACCGGGTTGCTTAAACATTGCTTATCGGGAATAAATTCAAGCAACGGTTTTATAAACAATGCCAGTTGTGTTGTATTTATTGTGGTGTCTGTGCAGCCTTCTTTCGAAATAAACCGTACGCCATAGTTTCCTGCTGCTATTGCCGCATAATTTACTCCGGTAGCACCCGGAATATTTTTTTGATTGATATACCATTGATAACCATCGGCATTGGAAATAACTGTAAGAACAGTTGGGGTCCCCTCACAGATATAATTTTGTACCGGTTTTTGAATAGCTCCGGTTGGAAGAGGATTGATGGTTACCGAAACAGGTTGAACAACCCCACACCCTGTTGCTGGTATGGTTCCTTTAATAAAATATAACCCGCTTATACTTACAGTATTGGCGTTTGTAAGCGCAGTAGTAGCCGATACATTTATCCATTGGGTAAATACTAGGCCTGCTGTACTTCCTATCGTAATATTTGTTGAGGTAAGATCAAATGTTCCGGGTGAACAGATGGCTGGAGGATTGCTAATGATAACAGCAGGCAATGGATTAATTGTTGCAGTAACCGGTTGTATAACCGAACAGCCGGTTGATGGATTTGTTCCTTTAATATAATAGGTTCCCATAATGGTTACTGTAGTCGAATTTGTTAAAGGAGTAGTTGCCAATGCATTTACCCATTGAGTGTATAATAGCCCATTAGTACTTCCTGTCGTAAGATTGGCTGCTGTGAGATCAATCGTTCCCGGAAAACATACGGCTGCGGGGTTGGTAACAGTTACGGTTGGCAAAGGGTTTACTGTTACACCTGTTCCAAAACTGGATGAGTTACTTACGCATCCACTACCGTTGCTTACAGATACAGTATAGATGCCGCTTGTTGTAGCAGTATAGGTTTGATTGGTCTGTCCTGCAATTAATACCCCATTTTTATACCATTGGTTACTTGTTCCTGAACTGCTTTGTATACTAACAGAGCCACCGTTGCAAAAAGTAGTGGGTCCCGATGCAGTAATGGTTGGAATAGCGGGAACGGTCAATACATTCATAGAAGTAATAGCAGCATTGATACAGCCATTACCATTTGTCACTGTATAATTAATTGTTGCAGAGCCAGTCCCAACAGCTGTTACCAGACCAACCGCATTAATGATTACTACAGAATTATTACTGCTGCTCCATACGCCACCTATTGTTGCGCTGCTTAATTTGGTTGAATTGTTTACGCACACGACAGTTGCACCTGTTATGGGGGAGACTGCCGGTTGTGGGTTGATAGTTACTATAACCGGTTGTATAACACTGCAGCCTGTTGATGGATTTGTTCCTTTAATATAATAAGTTCCTGTTGCCGTTACAGCATTTGCATTTATTAAGGGAATAGTTGCCAATGCATTTATCCATTGGGTATAAGATAAACCCACCGTACTGCCAGATGATGTTATCGTTGTAGATGTAAGATCAATGGTTAAAGGTGCGCATACCGGTAATGGATTTGTAATAACTACTGTTGGCAATGGATTAATCGTTGCCGTTACAGGTTTAATAATTCTACAGCCGGTTGATGGATTTGTTCCTTTAACATAATAAGTTCCTGTTGCAGTTACAACATTTGCATTTATTAAGGGAGTCGTTGCCAATGCATTTATCCATTGCGTATAGGATAATCCCGCCGTACTGCCAGATGATGTTATCGTTGCAGATGTAAAATCAATGGTTAAAGGTGCGCATACCGGTAATGGATTTGTAATAACTACTGTTGGCAATGGATTGATCGTTGCCATTACAGGTTTAATAATACTACAGCCAGTTGATGGATTTGTTCCTTTAATATAATAGGTACCCGTAACCGTTACAGCATTTGCATTTGTTAAGGGAGTAGTTGCCAATGCATTTACCCATTTCGTATAGGATAATCCCGCCGTACTACCGGCGGATGTAATCGCGGCAGATGCAAGGTCAATCGTTAAAGGTGCACATACTGCGGAAGGATTGGCAACTATTACTGTTGGTACAGGGTTGATAATTGCAGCAGCTGGAATACCTGTGAATGTGCAACCTGTTGAAGATATCTTTAATGTTAACGTACCAGTATATGTACCTATCGGGGCATTCGGTACGACTTGAACATTAATTGATCCACCAAGCGGAAAATTGTTTGGTGCAAAAGATACATTAGCCAGAGCAATTGGTCCCGCATTCCATAGAATTTCATATTCATCTGGGCCAAACAACGCCGTAATAGTAACGGGAAATGACGTTTGGCCAAAGCAGATATTAGGGCTAGATGGAATTATATTAGTTACATCTGGTTTGGGACTAATGATTACTGTATTACTATATGCTGTGTTACCGGCATTGTCAACCCGTCTTCTGTAATAAGTTGTTCCACTTAATGTATAATTGTCACTTAATACAGTAGTACTTCCGCCTGTTGTTGTAAATGTTACGAATGCGTCAGTAGATCTTTCCCAAGAGTAAGTAATTACTTGAGTTCCATCTTCTCCAGAAATAGGTGTGGCCTGTACAATAGAATGTGCTGCATTATATGTCTGACATGCAGTTGTCGAAATTGTACCGCCTGTAAGTTGTGCGTAAGCTAAAAAAGGAGAAATTGAGAAAGCCCATCCTAATAAAACCCACAACTTAATCCTCAAAGCATATATATGCCTGCTTACACCTTGTTTATTCAGATGCAAAAAAACAGCTATCATTATAAACCCCTTACTGTTCATTCGGGAATATAAATATGTTTCTTTTTCACTCACTTCTATATTAATTATTTGTAATTTGCTCAATTAATAACTACGTAATTTAACCGGTCGTCGTTTACCTGTATCATAAATATGGGCATTATTTCTAAATGATGTGCTGCTTTCCCGTAGCGGTTACAGGTAGTTACTTATAGATAATCTTCTCAAAACAGGTAACCTATTTTGTGCTTTTATACCATTATACAGCCATTTAACTGTTTTTTCAATTTTATAGTTTGTTTAATTTTCTTATTTTCGACCCACAAAGCCGGTACCCCAATAGTTACGGCAGCAACTTATTACCAATTTACCGCCGATGAACAGCTAAACAGGGCTTAGACCATCTAAGTGTTTAGACCCGCATACTTTCTTTAACTCCGCAAGGGATGTATCCCTTGGGTGATTTTCTATTTACTTATTTCAAACCTCATACATGACAACTT
>JAYTOS010000146.1:0-2897 GCA_043747705.1 Bacteroidota bacterium | reverse complement strand
CCAATAAAAAAATTATACTACTGGCTGGAAAGCAGGTTACTGAAAGTGTATGAAAAAAAAATCGCTTCAAAGGCAATATTCTGGGGGGTAACAGAAAAGGATGATGGTGTTTACAGAAATGTATTAGGTTGCAAAAATATTGAATACCTGCCCCTGTATCTGCCGGATTGGAAAGTAAGCGGCATGGAAGGTATGGGCACCTATTGTTTATACCATGGCGATCTGGGTGTGGATGCCAATGAGAAAGCCGCTATCTGGTTATTGGAAAAGGTATTCAGTACACTGAAAATTCCTTTTGTGATCGCGGGAAAAAATCCATCAACCAAATTAGATAGGTTAGTGCATAAAAGCGGGCATACCTGTTTGGTTGCCAATCCATCCGAAAAGGAAATGCAGGATATGATAGCCAAGGCACATATCAACGTAATTCCATCTTACACCACAACGGGGATTAAAATAAAACTGATCAATGCATTGTTTAATGGCAGGCACTGTTTGGTGAATGAAGCAACGGTTACAGGCAGTGGATTGGCATCTGCCTGCCATACAGGAACTACGGCCAATGCTTTTTGTGAGATCATTGCCCAATTGTATCACCAGCCATTTACTTCGGATGAAATTAAATTAAGGAAGCACTTGTTAAGTGGTATGTTCAATAATGAGGCGAATGCAAAAAAACAGGTGGAAGGGATTTGGGGAAATAGTTGACTGTAAAAGCTGTAAAACTATCTACTGGTTTTACGGCTTTTATTGAGTATATCTGTTTAGTTAAATGGTTGGTTTTATCTTACATAATCTGAAGTAGGGCCATATAAACCCGGTACTTTATTACCGGTAGCTCTCAGGTAAACGATCATTTCTCCACGGTGGTGATATAAATGATTCATTAAAAACCCACGTACAACCTGTATCCTGGGCATCTCGGGAAATATGGGTTCTGTACCGCCCATCACCATTTTCCAGTTTTCAAACATACTTGCATCCGTAGCCGTTTCTAAAGCCTGTTGCGCATTTTTTACATTTTCTTCGAATTTGGCAACAATGTTTGCTGCTGTACTGATATCACCTTTATCGTATTTATAGGTAGCCATATCAAACACATTCTGATGTAGGGTGGGATGGTACCAGTTATATACTTCCGCAATATGGGAAGCAAGCTGGGCTGTGGTCCATGATTTTTCTGCCGGTTTATACTGAAGCGCACTATCGGGTATGGACTGTAATAATTTCCGGGTATTTTCAACCTCATGATGAAACTCGCCCCGTAAGGATTGTACTAACATGTTTTCTGGTTTTAAATGATAAATGATATACGGGATTAAACTTATACATTATTTCTAAAGTAAGTATCCATCAGCCCTTACATAACAATAAGATAAAACAGAACCGATGCAATTTTCTTCAGGCTGCCTTAATAAGTATCTGTAACCCTTTACGCAGAAACCGCCGCACTATCAATTACTTTACCACCTTCTGTTTTCAACATACGCGATGGATAGCGGTTAATCACTATAAAATCATGGGTGGCCATTAGTACGGTTGTTCCATAATCTTTAGCGATCTGTATTAATAACTGCATGATCTCATCGCTTGTTTCGGGATCGAGGTTGCCGGTAGGTTCATCAGCGAGGATCAGTTTGGGGGAGTTGAGTAAAGCACGCGCAATATCAACACGTTGCTGTTCGCCACCACTCATCTCAAATGGCATTTTAAATCCTTTGCTTTTCAAGCCTACTTTATCCAATACATCGTTAATCTTTTCTTCCATTAAACGTTCATCCTGCCAACCTGTTGCTTTTAACACGAAACGCAGGTTTTCATGTACATTTCTATCGGTAAGCAACTGGAAGTCCTGGAATACCACACCGAGGTTACGTCGCAGAAAAGGTACTTTTTTCCAATCCATCATGCGCAGGTCAAAACCCACTACGGAAGCTTCGCCATTTGTAAGGGTCAATTCCCCGTATAATGTTTTCAGCAAGCTGCTTTTCCCTGTTCCGGTTTTACCAACGAGGTAAACGAACTCGCCCTTGCTGACTGTAAAATTTACATTTTGCAATACAAGGTTATCACCCTGGAAAATATTGGCATTGCGGATGGATACGACTATATCTGACATGGGTCTAATGTACAATTTTTTGAACGAATTTTATTGAATTCTACTGTTAAGATGTTTATAAGTAAGTTTATAACAAGCTGCTATTTTAATAGCGAATAGCCAACAAGCAATATTACATGCTGAAGTAACCCAATTTTAGTAATCATATAGCAACTCACCAAAATTACCCTTGAGCAATAAGGAAGATTGCAAAGCGGCCTCAACCCTGCCGATGATCTTTGCCTCAATATTAAATGTATTTGCCGCAGCTATCATTTTTACAGCTGCAGTTTCATTCGTAAATACTTCCAGCCGGTGGCCCATATTGAATACCTGGTACATTTCCCTGAAATCGGCACCTGAGTTTTGCCGGATCAGTTCAAAAATGGGCGGTATATCAAACAGGTTGTCTTTGATAACAGAAAGTGGCCGGGGCAAATATTTCATACACTTTGTCTGGCCACCGCCGCTGCAATGTATCAGGCCATTGATATCAGCAAAATATTCATCCAGTAAAACTTTCAGCAAAGGGGCGTATGTTCTTGTGGGAGATAAAAGTAATTTTCCGACAGTTATTTTTTCCCCGGCAATCATTAACTCATCTGTCAGTTTGTTTTTTCCTATATATACTACCTCAGCAGGTAATACAGGTTCAAATGTTTCAGGATATTTTTCTGCGTAGTATTTGCTTAATACATCATGCCTTGCGCTGGTTAATCCATTACTGCCTAATCCGCTATTATAATCGGTTTCATAAGATGCTTTACCTGCGCTGCCAAAACCAACGATCACATTTCCC
>JAYTOS010000145.1:0-17941 GCA_043747705.1 Bacteroidota bacterium | reverse complement strand
GCTGCGCTTCGTTCGAAAAGACGTGATTATTCTGCTTCGTTGTTTTTTCTCAGGAAAGATTTATTCATGAACTTGAGTAAGCGTACTTCTTTCTCATTTAAAAAACGCCATTTACTGCGGTCAACATTTTTCTTGGTCAGGTTGGCAAACATCACCCTGTCTAATGCTTTTACATCATAACCCAAATGTTCAAATATGCGGCGCACGATCCTGTTACGGCCACTGTGTATCTCAATGCCCACAATGCTTTTGTCTTTATCATCCGCATAACCTACTGCATCGGCTTTTACAAGGCCATCTTCGAGGGTTACCCCGCTAAGGATTGATTCAAGGTCTTTTTTGGTAACAGGTTTATCCAGCGTTACCTCGTATATTTTTTTTACTTCAAAGGAAGGATGTGTGAGTTTTTGTGCCAGCTCGCCATCATTGGTCAATAATAGTACCCCGGTTGTATTCCTGTCTAATCTCCCTACAGGATATACCCTTTCCGGTGTAGCATGTTTGATGAGGTCCAGCACGGTTTTCCTTCCCTGCGGGTCATTGGAAGTAGTAATAAAATCCTTAGGTTTATTCAGGAGGATATAAACAGAATTTCTTTGCAGAAAAACCTGTTTACCTTTTACAATCACTTTGTCAACACCGGTTACTTTATAACCTGGTTCAAAAATCTTATCCCCGTTTACAGTAACCTTGCCTTCTTTTACCAGCTCAGCCGCTTCCCTTCTTCCACACACGCCTGCATGGGCAATGAATTTGTTCAAAGGCATGATCTCAGATGTAGCGTTTGGGGTTTGGAATTTGGAGTCTGAGCTTGGTTTCGGGTTATGGGTTTCGGGTTGGGAATTGCTTTTTACGCCAAACTTCTGACTTCTCGCTTCGGTTTTCTTTGTACCCCCTTTTTCGTATTGTGTAGTTTTTCTTTCCTGAGGCTTGAATTGGGCATCTTTTGGTTTATCAGCTTTATCGCTGCTGTCAATGCCCCGCATCTTCTCTATCTTCTTTTTTCTCATCTCTTCGCCTGCGGCCCGGGCCTCTATTTTTACCTTTTTCTTTTCCTGGCGGTAAGCTTCTTTTACTGCGCTGCCCTTTTTTTGGGTGGCAAACTTGTCAAAGTTGTCTGTGCGTTTTTTCATGCTGTTTTATTTATGCTGTTTTTCAACAGGAGTGCAAAGGTAGCATAAAAAAAAGAAGCGGGTTTTTGGCCGCTTCTCGTACTATCTATCAGTAAAACACGCATTATCTATTTTCCCGGAACAGGCTCTTTACTTTTTTTACCAGCTTTCATCTTTTCCAGCTGTGCGGGGGTAAGTATGGCTTTCATACTTTCTTTTTGCTGTTTGGCGATCGCTTTCACTTGTTCTTTTTTCTGGCTTTCAGATAAATTTTTATTTTCACGAATAGCTTTTATCTTCTCATGAAGCCCTGCCCGGTTGGCTTTGATCTTTATTGCCTGGTCTTCATTCAGACCGAGGTTAGCTTTCATTTTTTCGAACTTCTTGCCCTTATGGGTATGTGTTCCTTTCGGGTGTTGGGTAGTTGTATTTCCTTTTACTGTTTGCGCCTGCAATGTGCCTGTTAACAATAGTATGGCTGAAGCGGCGATAAATAATTTCTTCATAGTCTTATTTTTTATTTGTTCTGATATAAGACCACGAGAGTTTAAGCAGGTTTAAGCAATTAATGAAAATGATTGTTAAAGGTGCGGTAACTATAAAGCACAGCAGGAGTATTCTTTTCATGCGTAGTAGTTTTAGTGAAGCACAGTTTTGTGCTCCTTTAAACAGATACTGTATAAAAAACAAATGCAGCCCGAAAGCTGCGGTATTGTTAAAATTTATTAATATGGGATCAGTGCCCCGCTTTATTAGCCAGTTGCCCGCAGGCGGCATCAATGTCTTTGCCACGGCTGCGGCGCAGGCGGGCATTTACTTTATTGGCATCGAGTAATTGCATGAAGTTTTGTACAGCGTCTTCATCGGGTTTGGTAAACCTGAAAGCATCAATCGGGTTGTATTCGATAATATTGATCAGGTCGGCTGGCACCTGCCTGTAAATCTTTACCAGTTCTTCTGCATCTTTATCAGAATCATTCAGGTTTTTAAAAAGAATGTATTCTAACGTAATCTCATTGCCGGTTTGTTTATAAAAATAGTTCAGCGCATCTATCAGTACTTTAATATTATTACTTTCATTTATGGGCATGATCTCATTTCGTTTCGCATCTGTAGGCGCATGTAAAGAAAGCGCGAGTTTGAAACGTACTTTATCGTCGCCCAGTTTCCTTATTTGCTTGGCTACACCTGCGGTAGAAACCGTGATCCTTTTCGGACTCATAAACAATCCATCTTCCGCGGAGATCCTTTCAATGGATTTCAGCACATTGTCGTAATTCATCAATGGCTCACCCATACCCATGAAAACGATATTGGATAATTTCTTTTCAAAAGTTTTTTCACTTTGCTGATTGATCATGACTACCTGGTCATAGATCTCATCATACGTAAGGTTTCTTTTCCTGTCCATATAACCGGTAGCGCAAAATTTACAACTCAGGCTGCAACCGATTTGTGAGGAAACACAGGCTGTTTTGCGTTCCTCAGTGGGTATTAAAACACCTTCTACCAAATGGCCATCAAAGGTTTTAAAACGGCTTTTAATAGTGCCGTCGCTGCTGAATTGCGTTGCGTCAACCTGTAGTGCAGGTAAAGAAAAATCTTTGGTTAACCTGGCACGGAGATCTTTGCTCAGGTTACTCATGGCTTCAAAACTATGGGCATGTTTTTGCCAGATCCATTCATGAACCTGTTTAACACGGAATTTTTTGTCACCGATGGATTCAAAATAAGCTTCCAGGTCTGCGATACTCAGGTGACGTATATTGGGTAAAGGGGTGTTCATTTTGCAAAGATACCCCCTAACCTCCTAAAGGGGGAATTTTGTAGCACAAACTCTATCTTGCGCTACATTTTAATTGGGAGTAAGCAGAAAAGGATTTTAATATGAAAACATGTTATGTAATAGATGCGGTAAGAACGCCGGTGGGCCGTTATGGCGGTAAATTGAGTTCAATACGACCGGATGATTTATTGGCGCATACCATTAGTGCTTTACTGCAAAGGAATGAAGGTATTGACCCCGCAACCATTGAAGATGTAATTGCCGGGGCCGCTAACCAGGCCGGTGAAGATAACCGCAACGTGGCCCGGATGGCAGCATTGCTTGCCGGATTGCCTGTAACTGTTGCCGGCAATACTGTTAACCGTTTATGCGCCAGCGGCCTACAGGCAGTGATGGATGCGGCAAGGGCCATTATGTGTAATGAAGGCATGTTGTATATAGCCTGTGGGGTAGAAAGTATGACAAGAGCCCCCTTTGTTACAGCAAAAGCCGACGGGGCCTGGAACCGGAAAGTAGAAACACATGATTCAACCATCGGCTGGCGGTTTGTAAATAAGCAACTGGCGCAAATGTATCATCCGTTCAGTATGGGCGAAACGGCTGAGAATGTGGCAAACGATTGGAAGATAAGCCGCGAAGAGCAGGATGCATTCGCTTTTTCATCGCAACAAAAATATTTTGCTGCATTGGAAGCGGGCAAATGGGATGATGAGATAGCCGCCGTTGAAATGATCAGCGACCGTTTAATTACCTGGTTTAACCAGGATGAACACCCCCGGCAAACCTCTTTGGAAAAATTAGCAGCACTAAAACCAGCATTTGCTAAAGAAGGTTCGGTAACAGCAGGTAACTCATCAGGTATTAATGATGGTGCCGCTGCCATGTTGCTGGCAAGCGAAGAGGCTGTAAAACTGTTTAACCTGCAACCTATCGCAAGAATTGTAAGCATGGGCGTTGCGGGGGTAGATCCCGCTATCATGGGCATTGGCCCGGTGCCCGCTTCGCAGAAAGCATTGTTGCGCGGTGGCTTAACAATAGGTGATATGGACCTGATTGAATTAAACGAAGCCTTCGCCTCACAAAGCCTTGCCTGTATAAAAGAGCTCGAGCTGGACAGTGCCAAAGTAAATGTAAATGGAGGCTCCATAGCTATCGGCCACCCATTGGGTTGCAGCGGCGTAAGAATATCTACCACTTTGCTGCATGAAATGAACAGGCGAAAAGCCAAATATGGATTGGCTACCATGTGCGTGGGCGTGGGGCAGGGGGCGGCTGTGGTTTATGAAGGGTTGTAATTTATTTTGAATGTTGTATTTTAAGTGTTGGATGAAAAAAATATTAAAAATGCAACATTCAGAATTCAAAATAAAACCATGTGGCAGAACAAGGGATTTTTGAAAGATGATAGCATCGATGTAACTGCTGCCATGCAACAACTGGAATTACTATTGCAGCAGGTACCTCAAAAGTATCAAGGTTTATCAACTGATGAATTGTTATTACCGCCGGCACCTGGAAAATGGAGCAGGCAGCAGGTATTGGGCCACCTGATAGATTCAGCTATTAATAACCTGAAGCGGTTTACCGATGCACAGATAGCAGAGCAACCATACCTCATCACCCCATACCAACAAAATGAACTGATGATCATCAATAACTACCAGCAACTGCCTCTTCAACACCTGCTGGTTTTAGGGAAGTCATTAAATCAGCAAATTGTTTTTGTGGTGCAAAATATACCGGCCTACAGGCTGTTATTTGAAGTGCACCCCCGATACACCCAAACCCTCGGATGGCTAATCTGCGATTATGTGGCCCATATGCAGCACCATTTACCGAATCTCAGCCCCCAAAATTAAATTTCCCTAAAGTCTACCGATAATAAAATAATTAATATATTTTGTGTCAGTTTAAAACTGGGGTATGAAAAAAATGATTTTTCTTTTCTGTTTGGGTCTTGGTTTTGTATCTATCGTGCATGCACAGGAACCAGCAAAAGATTCTACACTGGAACAATTTGTAGGCAAATACACATTTCCCGATGGCAGCGTGGTAGCAGAAGTAAATGTTGCTTTAGAGAACGGTGCATTAACTATGTCTTCTTCTGCCGGTGTTTCGCCCTTGGAAAAACAAGGGGAAGACCTGTATGCCATTACCCAGTTTCAGGGAACCGCGAAATTTAAAAGAGATACGAGTAAAAAAATAATTGGCGTTAGTATTAATGCAATGGGCTATGAATTAGAAGGAACCAAAGCCAATACCAGCACAACTGCTTTTGCCTACAGGCTTACAAATAAGTACATAACCAACACTTCGTTAGTTATCGTGCAGGTTCGATGATAGATTGCTTGACAATATGCCAGGGCCGGATGAATTTATCCGGCTTTTTTATTGGTAATAGGTTTCGTCTAAATAAAACAGGCCATCTTCTTTTTTCCAATACCAGAATTTCTTTTTGTAAACGCAGTAATAACCACGGGCGGTTTTAGACACAAGCTTATCTGGAACGAACAACACACGGGGTGGAACCATTTTAAAACGGTAGATCAGGTTTTGGCGTTGTGCAGGGGTGAATGAACGGGTTATTTTTTTGTAATCTACTTTTGAAGCAATATTATCAGGCAAATTATCCCGGGAAGTAATGATCTGGCCCTTTTCATCAATTACGATCATTGGGCTTGAGCCTAGTGGTGGTGGAGGTGTAATGACAGGTGATGTAGTTGGAGGATTGCTGGTTGCCGGATGCGTTTTCTTACTGCACGATACCAACACAGAAATAGCAACCAGCAGTACGAGGGCATTTTTTCTCATGAACACATTTAAATGATATAAGAAAAAATTGTGCCAGAGTATGGTTTACTGAAAAAAGAAATCAATTAAAGCTGATTGCATGAGCGTTTGTTGTTGCCCGTCTTTCAGGGTTTTTACCATGCAAGTGCCTTCTTCCAGTTCTTTACTGCCAATAATGACCACGTAAGGAATCTGCTTTTTATCGGCATATTTGAACTGTTTGTCAAACTTTGTATTCTCATGAAATAACTCACAACGTATGCCCTTATCCCTGAGTTGCTGCATTAACATAAAAGCTTTTTTACTTTCGGCTTCGCCAAGGTTAAAGAACAATACCTGGGTGCCCATTTGCACTTCTTCAGGGAAAAGTTGTAATTCTTCCATCACATCATAAATCCTGTCTACCCCGAAACTAATACCCACGCCCGGAACATCGGGTACGCCAAATAAACCTGTCAGGTCATCATACCGGCCACCACCACCAATACTGCCCATCTGCACATTTTTTGCTTTTACTTCGAAAATAATGCCGGTGTAATAATTCAGGCCGCGGGCTAAAGTGAAGTCAGTTGTGAGTTGTGAGTTGTGAGTTGCGAGTTGATAATTTAAAATATAGTCAATCTCTTCAATTCCTTTTTGCCCTGTTGCACTATTGCCGAGCAGTGTTTGTAAAGAGGTTAATTTTTCAGTATCCGTTCCGCTTATGGAAAGATATTTTTCTATGATACCGATCTGTTCGCCGGAAAGGCCTTTTTTTTCAAGTTCTTCCTTTACCTTATCCAGGCCCATCTTATCTAACTTGTCAATAGCGATGGTAATGTCTACCATCTTTTCCGGGCCGCCGCAGATTTCGGCCAATGCTGCCAATATTTTGCGGCTGTTGATATGTATTTCTACCGGGACCTTCAATTGCTCAAAAACCCGGCTGTATATATTGGCCAGTTCTACTTCATTTAATAAAGACCTGCTGCCCACCACATCGCAATCGCACTGATAAAACTCGCGGTAACGGCCTTTTTGCGGACGGTCGGCGCGCCAAACAGGCTGTATCTGGTAACGCTTAAAAGGTAGCGTGAGCTGTCCATAATTCATAGCCACATACCTTGCAAACGGAATGGTAAGATCATACCGCAATGCCCTTTCGGTAATGCCTTTTGTATTCCTGCCCGATAATACCTTATCAAAATCTTCTTTGGCCTGTTGGTGTTTATCGGGGTTATCCAGCCCATTATTTAATATTTTAAAGATCAGTTTATCACCCTCTTCACCATATTTGCCCATTAAAGTGTCTAAGTTTTCCATTGCCGGTGTTTCCAATGGTTGAAACCCGTATAATTCAAATACAGAGCGGATCGTATTAAAAATATAATTGCGTTTACGTACAACTGCTGCACTAAAATCTCTGGTTCCTTGTGGTAAGCCGGATTTGCTCATGGGTGGGGGTAAAGTTAAAAAAGTAAATAAAGGTTAAATGGTATAGGTATGCTGTTATGTGAAAGTACTCACCATTCACCATTGCCCGTTCACGATTGATTTTTATAATGTGCCACAATTTTATCGCATGCCTTATCCAGCATAGTAAATACAATATGATAGTCTTTCTCGGTACCATACCAGGGATCGGGTATGTTCCTGTTTTCTCCGGGATAAAGTTCATTTAACAACAAACCTGTTTTTCTTTCATCCCAATGGTCCTTGCTGATCCTTCTTACTTCTTCGTAATTATCATTGTCCATCACAAAAATCCTGTCGAAATTTAACATATCTTCTTTCATAAACTGCCTGCATTGCTGGGCACTGATATCTATACCATTCAACAAAGCCACTTTTTGCGATAATACATGCGGTTGCTGCCCTTTATGATAACCGCCGGTGCCTGCACTGTCAATGATCCAGTTAAGGCCCGCGAGCTTTACTTTATGCCGCAATAGCCCTTCTGCCAATGGACTCCTGCAAATATTACCCAGGCATACCATCAAAATTTTCATACGGCCAAAGATACTGACAGGAGGCGATTATTGCCCCAACTGGCGGTGCTTAAAATAAGTCCTGAAAGAACTAACATGCATTAGCATTAACATTTATGTATTTATGGAAAATAGCTTTTGGATGCATCTAAATATGAAAGAGCTGATTTGTTTCAAAAATGCAACTCACTTTTGTTGCGGACGAATAAAATTATTACCTAAATTGCCCATCCCTGTTTAATTGAATGTGAAATGGAAAATGAATTTGAAGTAAAAAAACGTAAGAGTTATACGATAATGCGTATGACTTACGACATTACCATGGCTATTATTTTCCTGGGGGTTGCCACAGCAATGCTTCTGGCGGAAAAGTTAAAACTTGAACAATTGGCTTTTATCGATCCTGTTTTCAGGTACTTATTTGGCGGGATTTGCCTTTTATATGGCGGGTTTAGATTGTACAGGGGGATTAAGCATGATTATTAAAATGAAAGCAAGTGCTTTATACAGTGGTTTAGTTGGCTTACTTATGTTCTTTATTTCCTGTAATACAAACGGCAAAAAGGAAGATACCAGGGATACGCCTGTGAAAGGAACGATCCATATCAGTGTTGACGAAAGTTTTAAACCCGTGATCGAAGAACAGCTTCGTGTTCACCATGCATCTTTTCCGAATACAAAAATCATTGCTTCTTACAAATCGGAAGCAGCCTGTTTCAGGGATTTGCAGTCTGATAGCACAAGAATGATCATTGTAGCCAAAGGGTTAAATGATAAGGAAGCAGAATATTATGAAAGCAAGCTGTTGTTTAAGCCCCAGTACGGCGAATTGGCTTATGATGCCATTGCCGTAATTGTAAACCGGGCAGCGAAAGACAGCGTATTTACTATGAGGCAGATAAAGAATATCCTGTCTGGAAAAAATAACATTACTGCTGTAATGGATGGCAAGAATGCTACCAGTACGGTTCGTTTCCTGCAAGATAGTGTGTTGAGGGGAGCTCCATTCGGGGTTAATGTGGTCGCCTCTGAGAATAGTGAGAAAGTAATCGATATCGTATCCAATAACCCCAATGTGATTGGTTTTGTAGGATTAAGCTGGGTAGGGGATAGTTACGATCCAAAACAGGAAGCTTATCAGAAAAAGATACGGATGGCTTTAGTGGAATGTGTTAATTGTATCGAAAAAGATGTTTTTGCAAAGCCTTCACAGGCTACAATAACCTTTGGAGAATATCCCTTGGCACGCCCCTTGTATTATATACTTAAGGAAAACGCGGCAGGACTCGGAACAGGCTTTATGAATTTCATGAGCTTAGAAAGGGGACAGTTGATTTTCCGGAGGGCTTTTCTGGCACCGGCTAAAATGGGTTTTAACCAGCGTACAGGAAAAATTAAAGATGCGGATTAACACTATAATTATAAAAATCGAAAAATGAAGAAGATCTTTACTCTGATGTTAACAGCAATGCTTGCTGCACAGTGTTTGATGGCTCAGTTAGCTGATGGGATCAAATACCTCAACTACGAAAAGAATAAGAGTGCAAAAGAAGCATTTCAGAAGGCTTATGATGCTAATCCCAAGGATCCCCAAACCATTTACTGGTTAGGCCAGGCCTTATTGGCAACAGATAGCGATGCGCCCACAAAAGAACAGGTTCTGGCTGCCAAAGCCCTGTATCAAAAAGCATTGGGAGAAATTGGCAGCGATCCATGGCTATTGGTAGGCATGGGCCATGTGGGCATTTTAGAAGGAGAGGATATGAATTCTGTGAAACAAAAATTTGAACAGGCCATCACCGCTTCTACTGAAACAAAAGGTAAAAATAAAGGCAAGCCCAATGCAGCCATCTTAAATGCAATAGGCCGTTCAAATGCCGAAGTGAAAATTGAGCAGGGCGATCATACCTATGCAGTAGATAAACTGAAACAGGCCGGAACCATTGACCTTACCAACCCGGATATTTTTATTAACCTGGGTATCAATTACCTGAAACTGGGTGGTGAAAATGGCGGAGAGGCTGTAAAAGCCTACCAGGAAGCCATTGCCAGGGATCCTAAGAATGCAAAAGCTATGTACCAGATTGGTAAAATTTACCAGAGTCAGAATAACAAAGACCAGTTCGAGCAGTTTTTTAATAATGCTATTGCAGCGGATCCTGCTTTTCCACCTACGTATTTTGTCTTGTACTCCTACTATTCGCTGAGAGATGTAAACAAAGCCAAAGAGTACCTGGATAAGTATATTGCAGTTGCAGACAAGGACCCCCGTACTGAATACTTCCTGGCTGACTACCTTTTACGTGCCGGAAAATACAACGAATCACTTGCCAAAGCCAAAGAATTAGAAGCCTCTGCAGGCTTTACCATTTTACCGAGATTGAATATTTTGTATGCGTACAACTACGACAGATTAAATGATTCTGTTCAGGCAAAAAGCAGTATCGAGAAATTCTTTGCCACTGCCCCGGCTAATAAAATTGATCCTCCTGATTATGAGTTGGCATTGAAAGTGTTATCAAAGTTCCCGGGCAGTGAAAGCCAGGCTATTACTTACTTAGAGAAAGCTTTAAGTAACGATACCTCTAAAGTGAATAAGCTGAATTATATGAGCCAGGCTGCTGATATGTTTGGTAAAGCCCAAAATTATACTGAACAGTTAAAATGGATTCAACGGGGTATTGCACTGAAAGGTTCCACCAGTGAGGCTGATTATTATAAATTGAGCAATACGGCTTTAAATGCAAAAGATTATGTACAAACCATGGCGTTGTCAAAAACTTATATGGCCGCTTATCCTGATAAGCCCCAACCCTATACTTTTTTTAAAAAGGCATCGCTTGCAGCTGATCCCGATACAACCAAGGGAATTGCCATTGCAGGACTGAAATACATTGATTCGGTATATGCTTCTATCAGTAAAGAAAAGTATAAGATGGATATTCTCAGGAACCAGGGTTTTATCATTTATACCTATGGTAACCTTATCAACGCTATGAAAAAAAATCCTGAACTGAAGCCACCTACTTCTGTAAGCGCGCCAAAATCAGAAATATTGGAACAGTTCCTGACCCTTTGCCAAAAAGGAATTGATCTGTCAAATGAAATATTGTTGGCTTTCCCTGATGTGAATGATGAGAATAATAAGTATGCAGTAGGAGCAAAAGCTGAATTTCAGAAAAATATAGATTATTACAGTAAGCCACAGGCCCCTGTGAAAAAAGGAAGCGGTAGTGCAGCGGGTAAAAACAAATAAAAAATACGGAAAAACTCCCCAATATTGGGGAGTTTTTCTTTTATATCCTTCACTGACGTATTTTTGCGCCACATTAATTCCTTTCCATGAGTTGGCTCTCTTTTTTATCAGATGCAAGTGCGTCGAATTCTGCTGCTAATTACTTTCCTATTGGGGTACAATTGATCTTTGCAGCTGGTTTTGTGGCCACTATGATCGCTTTTTCTGCCTGGGTAGGACCCAAACGTAAAACTGCAGATAAATTAGAAAATTTTGCCAGCGGTATCGAAACCCATGGTAATGCCCGCCAACCCATGGCCATCAAATATTTTCTGGTGGCTATTTTATTTGTATTATTTGATGTGGAAGTGATCTTTTTCTATCCGTATGCAGTCAATTTTCGTGAACTGGGCTGGAATGGTTTTGGGGCGGTATTAATGTTTGTCGCTTTTTTCCTGGTTGGATTTATATATATCATTAAAAAAGGTGCTTTGAATTGGGAAGACTGATGAATAACTCAATGTGCAAATGTCTCAATTTGTAAATGAGGAAAACTTTAGTGGTAAAATGCTGTTATGTAGGATCAATTGAGGCATTGCGTAATTTTCAAATTTTCAAATCAAAATATGTCACGTCCTGTACGTTTTAATATTCGCCCGATAGAAGCAAAAATAGGGGATGCCCTTGCTGTGGCAGAAGCACCCGAAGGGTATGCTGGTGAAGGTTTCTTTACTTCTAAACTGAGCGATGTGGTGGGTCTTGCCCGTAAGAACTCGCTTTGGCCACTGCCTTTTGCCACCTCATGCTGCGGTATTGAATTTATGGCGACCATGGGCTCGCATTACGACCTGGCACGTTTTGGATCTGAACGGGTAGGATTTTCACCCCGCCAGTGCGACCTTTTAATGGTGATGGGAACGATTGCAAAAAAAATGGCACCCGTACTCCGACAGGTATATTTGCAGATGGCTGAACCACGTTGGGTAATTGCGGTGGGTGCCTGCGCTTCAAGCGGCGGTATTTTTGATTCATATAGTGTATTACAGGGCATTGACCAGGTAATACCGGTTGATGTGTATGTGCCGGGTTGCCCGCCCAGGCCAGAAGCCATACTGGATGGCTTTATGAAAATACAGGAACTGGTAGGACTGGAAAGTATCAGAAGAAGAAACAGTGAGCAGTATAAGGCATTGATGAATGGGTACGGAATAGAATAAATCAAGAAATCAAGCGACAAGGCTCAGGAAAACAAGTTGTCGTTTAATATAAAAAATACTTTTTTCCTGGCCTTGGCCTTGAAACTTGAATCTTACAGAGATGGCATTAACCAACGAAAAAATTCAACAAAGGCTGACTGAAAAATTCGGAGAAGGGTTCTTCCAATTTGAGGAGTCTTATGGTATGCTCAGTTTTGAAGCTTCCAAAGACCAGAACCTGAAAGTGCTGCAGTTTTTGTTTGATGATGAAGAACTGAATTTCAAATTCCTTACAGACCTCTGTGCCGTAAATTATCCGGATATGGCAGGCAGGGAATTGGCGATTGTTTATCATTTGCATAACCTGACTGAAAATGTGCGTATCCGGTTTAAAGTATTTACAGCTGTGGGCGAGCCTGATGTATTTACGGCATCTAAATTATTTGCCGCAGCCAATTGGATGGAGCGTGAAACGTTTGATTTTTACGGGGTAAATTTTGTAGGTCATCCTAATCTGAAAAGGATATTGAATGTGGATGAGATGGATTACTTCCCTATGCGGAAAGAATATCCATTGGAAGACCAGACAAGGGTGGATAAGGATGATGAAATGTTTGGGCGCTAAACGGTCGGGGCGCTAAAGCGACCTGAACGTTTTACACCAAAGCCGAATAGCGAACAAAACGTACAAGTGAGTGACACAACGAAGTTGAAATAATTGCGGAAGACGGCAAATAAATTAAATATATGAATTTGCATAATGGGATTAAGGAAAACAGAACAAGGTGGTATAAAATTATTTGCGTAATCGCATTGTGGATACTTGTTTTTCTTAAGTCCAATTTTTGGCAAGGATTTGCATCGGCAATCTTAATCGCAGGCATATTATATTGTCTTGTTATTCTTTTTCTATTGATAAAGAAATATGCAAAGCGTGATTTCGATAAATAATTTGTAATAAAAAAATAATGTCAGAGCAACACCATCATCATATTAAACTGCCGGAAGGCTCGATAGAAAAGCAAACCACTACATTGAATGTGGGGCCAACCCATCCTGCCACGCATGGCGTGTTTCAGAACATTATGGAACTGGATGGGGAACGCATTGTTTCTACTGAAGCAACGGTGGGTTATATTCACCGTGCTTTTGAAAAAATTGCCGAACGCAGACCCTTATACCAGATAACACCGCTTACCGACAGGTTGAATTATTGCAGCAGCCCCATTAACAACATGGGCTGGCATATTACCTGCGAAAAATTATTAGATGTAAAAATTCCTAAGCGTGTTGATTATCTCCGCATCATTATTATGGAACTGGCACGTATCTCCGATCATCTCATCTGTAATTCGATCGTGGGGGTGGATACAGGTGCGTATACCGGCTTTCTTTATGTAATGCAATACAGGGAATTGATCTATGAAATATATGAAGAAGTATGTGGGTCCCGCCTAACTACTAATATCGGGCGTATTGGCGGTTTTGAAAGGAATTTCAATAATACAGCATTTACGAAACTTGAGAAATTCTTAAAAGAATATCCCTCTGTTTTAAAAGAGTTTGAAAACCTTTTCGCACGTAACCGGATATTCATGGAACGCACCATCGGAACCGGTGGTATCAGTGCAGAACGCGCATTGAATTATGGGTTTACGGGCCCTAACCTTCGTGCTGCCGGTGTGGATTACGATGTGCGCGTACACAGCCCTTACAGCAGTTACGAAGATTTTAACTTTACTGTTCCGGTAGGTAGTACGGGTGATAATTACGACCGTTTCCTGGTTCGTAATGAAGAAATGTGGCAGAGCCTGGGCATTATTCAACAAGCGTATCAGAAAATACAGGAATTCAAGGGTGAGGAAGCAGAAGTATTTCATGCAAATGTGCCGGAGTATTATTTGCCCGAGAAAAAAGATGTGTATACCAAGATGGAAGCCCTGATCTGGCATTTCAAAATCATCATGGGGGAAGTGGAAATGCCGAAAGGTGAAGTGTATCAATCTGTAGAAGGGGGAAATGGCGAACTGGGTTTTTATTTGATTAGTGATGGTGGCAGAACCCCGTTCCGCCTGCATTTTCGCCGACCTTGTTTCGTTTACTACCAGGCATATCCTGAGCTGGTAAGTGGCGGCATGTTGAGTGATGCGATTGTAACGATGAGTAGTTTGAATTTGATTGCGGGGGAAATGGATGCCTAAACTAAACAATTTGAAAATGTGGCCATTTGAAAATTTGAAAAATAGCTGGACAAAGATCAGCAGTTTTCATTTTCAAATTTTCAAATTTTCAAATTTTCAAATTTGAAATGTAATATGTCAAAATTTTCAGAAGAAAAACTGGCTAAAGTAAAAGAGATCATCGCACGTTACCCTGTAGGGAAACAAAAAAGTGCTTTGTTGCCTGTACTGCACATAGCACAGGATACATTCGGCGGATGGCTTAGTGTTGATACGATGGATTATGTGGCGGAATTATTACAGATAGCACCCATTGAAGTGTATGAAGTGGCCACTTTTTACAGTATGTACAATTTAAAACCAGTTGGCAGGTATATGTTCGAAGTTTGCCAGACAGGCCCATGCATGCTGAACGGCAGCGATAATATTATTGCATACATCACAGATAAACTGGGTATTAAAGCGGGCGAAACAACAGCAGATGGTTTATTTACTTTGAAAACGGTGGAATGCCTTGGTGCCTGTGGCTATGCGCCAATGATGCAGTTGGGTAAAAATTACAGGGAGCATTTGACGAAAGAAAAAGTAGATGCCATTATTGAAGAGTGCAGGAAGAATGCGGCAACGAATAATTAATTATAAAGTAAAAATTATAAAGTAAAAATTAAGAGTTGTGTTTTCACTTTTGACTTTTCACTTTTGACTTTTAATATATGGGTGTAAAATTATTATTAGAAAAAGCACATGTTGAAGGCATACGCAGGTATGAGGTGTACCGCCGTGAAGGAGGTTACCGCAGCGTAGAAAAAGCCATCAAAACCATGAGCCCTGAGGCCATCGTTGAAGAAGTAAAGAAAAGCGGTTTACGTGGCCGTGGCGGTGCGGGATTTCCTGCAGGAATGAAATGGGGATTTATTGCCAAACCTGAAGGCGTTCCCCGTCACCTGGTTTGTAACGCTGATGAAAGCGAACCCGGTACATTTAAAGACAGGTATTTGATGGAGTTCTTACCCCACCTGTTAATAGAAGGATTGATCGTTTCCTCTTTCGCGCTCGGCAGTAACGCCACTTATATTTATATCCGCGGAGAATATGCATGGGTAGCAGAAATATTGGAGTATGCGATTGAAGAAGCAAAAGCCAACGGATTCCTGGGAAAAAATATTTTAGGCAGCGGATTTGATTGCGAAATTTATGTACACCGCGGAGCAGGTGCCTATATATGTGGCGAAGAAACCGCGCTGATCGAATCATTGGAAGGCAAGCGGGGTAACCCTCGCATTAAACCTCCATTCCCTGCGATACAAGGTGTTTGGATGCGGCCTACCGTGGTCAATAACGTAGAAACCTTAGCTGCTGTTGTGCCTATTATTAATATGGGCGGTGAAGAATATGCGAAGATCGGTATTGGAAAATCTACCGGTACCAAACTGATGTCGGCTTGTGGCAATATTAATAAGCCGGGCGTGTATGAGATTGATATGACCATCTCCGTAGATGAGTTTATTTACAGCGATGAATATTGCGGTGGCATTGCCAACGGTAAACGTTTAAAAGCCTGCATCCCCGGTGGATCATCGGTTCCTATTTTACCCGCTAACCTGTTATTGAAAACAGCCAAAGGCGAAACCCGTTACATGAACTATGAAAGTTTAAGTGATGGTGGTTTTGCAACCGGTTCTATGATGGGGTCAGGCGGTTTTATTGTGTTGGATGAAGACCAGTGCGTAGTAAAGAATACCTATACATTTGCCAGGTTCTACCGCCATGAAAGTTGCGGCCAATGTTCGCCCTGCCGCGAAGGAACAGGCTGGATGGAGAAACTGTTATTACGTTTAGAAAAAGGTCAGGGAAAAATTAGTGATATTGATTTATTATGGGATATTCAAAGAAAGATAGAAGGTAACACGATCTGCCCATTGGGTGATGCAGCAGCATGGCCGGTTGCAGCGGCCATCAGGCATTTCAGGGATGAATTCGAATGGCATGTAACACATCCGGAAGATGCGCAGACAAAGAATTATGGATTGGCGCATTATGCGGATGCGATACATATGCCGACTGTGGCATAAACTTTCACGCAAAGGCGCAAAGGGTTAAAGGCGCAAAGAGATGCGTGGTGGAAATAAATAAAACAATAAACTTTGCGCCTTTGCCTCTCTGCGGCTTTGCGTGAAATAAAATAATATGGCTGAACAACAACTCTTTAAAGTAACCATCGACAACATCACCATCGAGGTGCCGGCGGGGACAACCATCCTGAATGCGGCACGCACAATCGGTGGCGATGTGGCACCGCCTGCCATGTGCTATTACAGCAAGCTACAGGGCAGCGGCGGTAAATGCCGTACCTGTTTGGTAGAAGTGAGTAAAGGTTCTGAAAAAGACCCCCGCCCTATGCCAAAACTGGTGGCTTCCTGCCGCACAACGGTAATGGATGGAATGGAAGTGAAAAATATTACCAGTCCTAAAGTATTGGATGCACGTGCCGGTGTGGTTGAATTTTTATTACTGAACCATCCACTGGATTGCCCTATCTGCGACCAGGCAGGAGAATGTCATTTGCAGGATCTCAGTTACGATCATGGTAAAGAAGGCACGCGTTACGAATTTCAGCGCCGCACATTTAAAAAACATGATATCGGTCCTTACATACAATTGCACATGACACGTTGCATACTCTGTTACCGTTGTGTATATGTGGCTGATCAGTTAACAGATAAAAGGGAACACGGTATTTTAGACAGGGGGGATCATTCAGAGATTGCGACGATGATCGAAAAAAGTTTAGAGAATGATTTTATAGGCAACGTGATAGATGTCTGTCCGGTAGGGGCATTGACTGATAAAACTTTCCGTTTTAAAAACCGCGTATGGTTTTTAAAACCGATGGATGCACACAGGGATTGCCTAACCTGCAGCGGAAAAGTTACCTTATGGAACCGGGGTGATGAAGTATTCCGCGTAACCGCAAGAAAAGACGAATGGGGAGAAGTAGAAAATGCCGCTGATGGCAAAACAGCCTGGATCTGTAATACCTGCCGCTTTCAGAAGAAAAAAACAGGCGACTGGGTAATAGAAGAACCTCGTAAAATAAACCGCCATTCTGTGATTGCACAGGGCCATTACCAGGGTTCGGTGGGTATGCATAAGCCAACAGAAATTTTTGCAGCCGTAAATGGTGGCCGCCAACCCAAAATATTATTGGATATTCACTCGGTGAGTGAAGTAAACAAACCCAATATTGAACTGAGTTTAATAGAAGGGCCGGCACATTCAACTGATTTTAATAAACCTGAATAAAAGGCATGATATTAACGAAAGAACAAATACAAAAAATAATCAGCCAGTACTTTGCAGGAAAACCGGTAACGAAAGTATGGTTATTTGGTTCTTATGCAAGAGGGGAAGCTGATGAAAATAGTGATGTGGATGTGCTGGTTGATATAGATTATGATGCGAAAGTTGGGTTGCAATATTTTAGTTGGCATATAGAACTTGGTTCTTTGTTAAACAAAAAAGTTGATGTTGTAAGTGCTGGTTGGGAAAACAAATACATAAAACCTTTCATTGATAAAGACAAAAGCATTATCTATGAAAGATAGGATTAGTGATAAAGCAAGGTTGCAACATATAATTGAATCAGTAGCTGAAATTCAGTCTGCAATTGCAGGT
>JAYTOS010000144.1:0-2510 GCA_043747705.1 Bacteroidota bacterium | reverse complement strand
AGGGCAGTTACTTCATCAATGCTCATCTCTTCTGCGAGGAAATCAAAAAAGCCTTTCTCAGGCAAAGCAGTTGTTCCTTCGGCTGTAAAATTAACGATTGGCCTGGGTGCAAACAACAAACCCGCAGCTTCATTTACATAAGCCGACTCATTCACTACAAAGAAACTGCCCAACTGCGGGATACTCAATTTGCGGTTTAAAAAAAGGTATTTATAGAGATATTCTTGCATGCAAGAGATTGTTTACCGGAACGAATATACAACTCCTCCCAAAACATTAAATCCCAGAACCTGGTATTGGTTCCAGCGCTGGTAGGCATTATTGAACAGGTTATTCATTTGCAGCCATAGGTTCAGCCTTGGCATTACCGCAAATTCTGCTCCTACATTCAGATCCGCCACAGGCTTTAATTTCCTGCTTTGGAAAGAGGAATCACGATAGGCACTGCCATCCCATACAAACACATCCGCTTTTAACTGAAGATCCTTGAGGAGTTTCCATTTTAATGAACCTGTAACTTCCAAAGGCAATAACCCCCAGGGTTTTGCATTTACAGCCAATGAATTGTATTGCGAATAGGTAGCCGCGGCTATAAAAGAAAATTTTTCCTGTACTGTATAACCTACCTCACCATGTAAGCGCACAGCCTGCATTTCAGGTTCAAATAATACACTGAATGTTTTACCATCACTATTACTGTTTACAAACAACGGTTGATTATTAAAATGCAGCAGGGAGAACCGGGCCTGGTAGGTAAAATGATCTCCTTTTGCACCTTTAATCCCCACGTATTGTTCCCTTATCCGTGTATTCAGTAAACTGGTAAGAGACCCTACCCATGGATTAAAGCCAATTAATGAACGGTAAGTATTTTTCTGAAAATAGCCAACCCAACCTGCTTCAGCCACCAAATTGGCATCTGATAATTTTGCTTCTGCGGTTATATCAGGCAGGGTAGAAAAATTTTTATTATCCCATGAGGGTTGTATACCTGCTTTAACCCTGAAATTAGGTGTCATGAATTGAATGGAAGGATTAATATAGTATAGGTTATTTACCAGCTTCGCAGAAACGGGTACTAATGGAAAAGTAGCCGTAGAAATATCGGCCGTCATTCCTACATTAAAGGAATAAATTTTTCCAAAAGCTTTACTAATAGGTGCTTTGATCACCAGGTTATTTTCCTGCGCCTCATGATTATCTGAAAAACGGATAAAACTTACCTGTGGATGATAGGTGATCCCAAATGAATTGGCCGCCTTATTCTGTAATCCCGCTTCTAATCCCACCGTATTAAATTGCTGTAACAGTTGGTCTTTTTGATAAGATAAAGTGGATGGCTGATACCCATATTGGTATTGTGTACTGGTTTGATAAAAGGGGTGTGCAGTCCACTCGTGGTTATTCGCTGTATTAAAAACAGACAATACATCAATCCCCCATTTACTTGCCTGCTGCGCAAAAAGATGCCCGGTAGACGTTAAAAAGTTTCCCCGCACATTGGTAACAGATGTTTTACCGTCACCAAAAGAAAACGCGGCTTCGGCCAGGTAACTGCTGAAATTACCGGCACCAAATTTTATGTACTGGTCGTTCTCCCAGGCATAGCCCGAATCAACGGCCAGTGCAAGTGGTTTAAGGGCAGCGGGATGATAAGAAAAGAAAAGATTTTGTGATGGAATAATATATGCCACCGGGATTTTTGAAGAATCTATCACCGGTGTAGCCGCTGTAAAATTCACTTTGGCCGCATTTTTTAAAAAGGGTTTGAAGGCGGAGGTAATTGTAACTACTTTAGGGGAAGACGTATCCCCTATCCCCTTTTTGGATATTTCAGAAATAGTATCATCACTACGATGGGTAGTTGATTTTTTTGATGCAGCCACGGCTTTCTTTTTACCTTTCTTCTGTGCGTGCACAGCGGCAGTGGCAAAAAATGCCATTAAAATGATGAGTACTGTTTTTTGCAGGTAATTCATATTTCTATCCGCTTTACGGTTGTTCAACTTTATTGGTTTTACTTTTCTCTTCCAACACTTTATTCAATTTTTGTTGCGCTTCATTTTTTAATTCGGCTATGGTGGCGTTATCCACTACACTTTTAAAAGTAGCTTCGGCATTAAACAGGTCTTTCTCCTGTACATAAATATCCCCCAGTAATACATAGCTTTTAGTAACCCAGTATTCGTAAGCCCCTGATTTTTTGATCACTTCAAAAGCTGCTTTTTCGGCTTCCGGCAGTTTATTTTGCTGCAACAGCATTTCTGCAATATGGTATTGCGATTCAGCGGCGTATTCCGATTTGCCTGCCGCTATCACTTGTTTATAGGCAGCAATCGCCGGGTCTAATTCATTATTTAACTGGTGATTTTTAGCAACCACCAGGCTGGCCATCATTCGGTCGTCTGTGGCAATGCCTTTTTCCTGCAACAGGTCCTGTGCATTGGATGCAGCTTCTTTCCATAAACCGGCTTTAAACTGGCAGCGAAGTAATCCCCGCATGGCTTCCA
>JAYTOS010000143.1:0-5802 GCA_043747705.1 Bacteroidota bacterium | reverse complement strand
ATCGTTTGGTCTTTATCGATCTTAGGCTGTATCTCATAATAGAGATTGGCCCGGTTAAAAGAAGACAGAAAAATATTGGGGTTGCGCAGCCCGAGGTTTTTTACAATATCACTCTTTACTTTAGGCGTAGCTGTTGCGGTTAAAGCCACTACAGGAATATCCGGATTAATAATATCCATCATCTCACGTAAGCGTCGGTATTCCGGGCGGAAATCATGTCCCCATTCCGAAATACAATGCGCCTCATCCACCGCAAAGAATGAAATGGGCAGGTCGGCAAAATATTCCAGATTTTCCTCTTTGGTCAATGTTTCCGGTGCCACATACAACAATTTGGTTTTACCGGTGGTCAGGTCATCCTTCACTAATTTTATCTGGCCTTTGTTCAGAGAAGAGTTCAGAAAGTGGGCCACATCATCTTTCTCGCTGTATCCCCTAACGAGGTCAACCTGGTTTTTCATCAAAGCGATCAGCGGCGAAACAATAATGGCGCAACCCGGCATAATCATAGCCGGTAACTGATAACAAAGGCTTTTACCGCCGCCCGTTGGCATGATCACAAATGTGTCACGGCCATTTAACAGGCTGTTGATAGATTCTTCCTGGGTGCCCTTAAAATCCCTGAACCCGAAATATTGTTCTAATGCAGCGTGAATATCGTAGGAATGGTTTGCAGACCCTTTTTTAGCCGTTGTAACGGGCTTAGTTCCGGTTTTGGTAACCGGGGGGGCGGATTTAGCGGTTTTTTTCTTAATAGCTGTTGCCATGTATCAAAATCATTTTCTTCCCGTCCCGTTTCCCGAGATGGCACTTTTCAAATAGATAATTTAGTTCTTTTAGCTGAAATATTCGCTTAAAATTTTAACGGCTTGGTTAAAGAGGCCCGGATATGGCAGAAATATTCAGTTAAGACTCCCTTCAGTTTGGCAGAACGCCCGTAAAAAGGACAACGAAGTTAATGAAGTATCGCCGCAATACCTTCACTTTGCTGCTAAACTTTACCTTTGCACGGCATGAGTTCATCTATTCAACAAACCGCCTTACATACGATACAGTTAGAAGCGCAATCTGTTGCGGGCCTGGCTGCATTTATTGACGCTGCTTTTGAGAAGGCCGTGGAAGCCATTCACCAGTCAAAAGGGCGGTTAGTAGTAAGCGGTATAGGCAAAAGTGCCATCGTGGCCCAGAAGATCGTATCTACCTTAAATTCTACCGGTACGCCTTCGCTGTTTATGCATGCGGCAGATGCCATCCATGGTGATCTGGGTATGGTACAAAAAGAGGATGTGGTGATGATCATCAGTAAAAGCGGCGAAAGCCCTGAGATAAAAGTATTGGTTCCGCTGATAAAGAATTTCGGCAATGCCCTGATCGGCATGGTGGGCAATATGGAAAGTTTTCTGGCAGGTTCGGGAGATATTATTTTAAATACCACCGTTAGCAAAGAAGCCTGTCCTAATAACCTTGCTCCCACCAGCAGCACAACCGCGCAAATGGTAATGGGTGATATACTGGCCGTTTGTCTGATGCAGTTAAATGGTTTCAGTGGCCAGGATTTTGCCAAATTCCATCCGGGTGGTAACCTAGGCAAACGTTTATACCTGCGTGTGGCCGACTTATATATCGCTAATGAAAGCCCCAAAGTATTGCCAACAGCCAGTTTAAAGGAAGTGATTGTTGAGATCACAGAAAAAAGATTAGGTGTAACAGCAGTGATAGACCTGAACGGCAAAGTAACCGGCATTATAACCGATGGCGACCTGAGAAGAATGCTGGAAAAAAGCGATAATATCCAATCTATAACGGCAAAAGATATTTTATCGCCCAACCCAAAAACCATACAGCCTTCTTTATTGGCGGTAGAAGCATTGGATGTATTAAGAAATAATGATATCAGCCAGTTAATTGTGGAAGAAAACGGTATTTACCTTGGCATTTTACACATCCACGACCTTGTAAAAGAGGGAATCATGTAACTAATTCACAGCAATATATTACCGGATACGGTGAATAAGCCTGTAATATTGCATCGCTAATTAAAAACCCTTGCAACCCTAATGAATAAGCATCACTATGTAGCTATAATGGCTGGTGGTATTGGAAGCCGTTTCTGGCCAAGTAGCCGCGCCGCTTATCCCAAACAGTTTCTCGATATACTGAACACTGGTAAATCACTCATCCGCTGGACTTATGAGCGTTATGCCACCTTTATTCCGGTTGAAAATATATTCGTTGTAACCACTGAGGAGTACGCCCATATTGTAAAAGAGCAATTGCCCGAATTGGCATACGATAACATTCTTGCTGAACCCAGCCGGAAAAATACGGCTCCTTGTGTAGCTTATATTTCTTTCAAACTGCTGCAAAAAGACCCCGAAGCTTCCCTGATAGTTGCCCCCAGCGACCATATGATACTGGATAATGAAAATTTCAGGAAGATCACATTACAGGCATTGGATTTTGTGGCACATATCAAAGCATTGGTTACATTAGGTATTAAGCCCACACACCCCAATACCGGGTATGGTTATATTCAACATGAGCCAATGGCTGTTGCTGATGGCATTTACCAGGTAAAAACTTTTACAGAAAAGCCCAACCTCGACCTGGCAAAAACCTTTTTGGCGAGCGGCGATTTTTTATGGAACGCGGGTATTTTTGTATGGCAGGTAAAAACCCTTGTAAAAGCATTTGAAATATACCAGCCCGAAATGTTTGATCTTTTTGATGGGGAAAAACAAGCTTTCAATACCGCCACTGAAAAAGAAGCCCTCAGCCGTATTTATCCATTATGTACCAATGTTTCCATTGACTTTGCCATCATGGAAAAAGCTGATAATGTATATGTGATCCCTTCCTCCTTCGGCTGGAGCGACCTTGGTACCTGGAACAGTGCGTATGATAATTTAGAAAAAGATTACCTGGGTAATGCCGTTGCCGGTGAAAATGTAATTGTGATTGATGCAACCAAATGTATGGTATCGGCACCCAATGAAAAATTGGTGGTATTGCAGGGTATGGATGATTTTATTGTAGTGGATACCCAGGATGTATTGCTGATCTGTAAAAAAGAAAAAGAACAATTTATTAAAGAATATGTGGCTGAAGTGAAACGCAATAAAGGAGACAAATATCTCTGATTACATGGATTTGAATATGATTATATGCGACCGGTAACTAACAACCGGTCGTTTTTTTATTGCCTATTTATCAGCATATGACCGCTTTCTGCGCGAATAATTATTAAATTTGACAATCACACCATGTGTGGTTGATAAAAGATTTAACCTAATTGCTCATGCCACCAATCAGAACGGTTATTACCGGTACGGGAAGTTACATCCCACCAAATATTAAAACCAACAGGGAGTTTGCACTACAGGAATTTTATAGTGAAGATAATGAACGTATAGTAGCACCGCCCAATGAGATCATAGAAAAATTCAGAGATATCACGGGTATTGAGGAAAGGCGTTATGCCGCTTCTGATATGACCACTTCTGATATGGCCACCATTGCTGCAAGGCTTGCTATTGAAGATGCTAAAATGGATCCTGAAACACTGGACCAAATAATAGTGGCGCATAATTTCGGTGATATTTTAAAAAACACCATTCAAACAGATGTATTGCCCGCATTGGCATCAAGGGTAAAACATACCCTCGGCATTCGCAACCCGGATTGTGTAGCATATGATATTTTATTTGGCTGCCCCGGTTGGATACAGGGAACCATACAGGCTGATGCATATATTAAAGCGGGTATTGCCAAAAAATGCCTTGTCATCGGTGCCGAAACATTAAGCCGTGTAATTGATATTTATGACCGCGACAGCATGATTTTCAGTGATGGTGCGGGTGCCACTGTGCTCGAAGCCATACCCTCCGATGCACCAACAGGCATACTCGCCACCAGGGTTCAAAGCCATTGTGTTGATGAAGCGTTTTACCTGCATTTTGCAAAATCCAATTTACCCGGCTCCGATCCTGATGTGCGGTATATGAAAATGAAAGGGCGGAAGGTTTACGAATACGCCATCAAAAACGTACCCCTTGCTATGAAAGCCTGCCTGGACAAATGCGGCATTCATGTTACGGAAGTAAAAAAATTCTTCCTGCACCAGGCTAATGAAAAAATGGATGAAGGATTTGTAAAAGCCTTATACCGTTTATATGGTTTGAAAGAAGTACCCTCGCATATTATGCCCATGAGCATCCATAAACTGGGCAACAGCTCGGTGGCTACCATACCTACTTTATACGACCTGGTAAAACATAAATTATTAGATGCACATGAAATGGAAGTGGGTGATATAGTGATGTTTGCTTCAGTTGGGGCGGGAATGAATATTAATGCAGTATGTTACAGAGTGTAAACCCCAGCCCCCTGAAAGGAGAGTTAATATCCTCTCACATTCTTGCCTTCCATATAATTCAAAAATGCTTTGTTCACAACTTTGTTACCGCCTGGGGTTGGATAATTACCGGTAAAGTACCAGTCGCCCGTGTTGGTGGGGCAACTATCGTGTAAATCTTCGATGGTTTGGTAAATTACCTGCACCGGAACGTCAACGCCGGCAGGTGTAATCAGTTGTGCAATTTTATCGGATATTTCCTGTGTGGTAAAAGGTTTATATATCTGCCTTACCACATTTTCTGTATGCAACTGGTTGGTTCGCTGCAGTTCTATTATTTTTTCATTTGCCTCTTTCAGCAGGCCCTCCATATTCCTTTCTTTGAGTAAGGCAATTGCTGCGCGGAAGGCAATAAAATCACCTAATTTACTCATATCAATACCATAACAATCCGGGTAACGTATTTGCGGGGCAGAAGATACAACTATGATGCTTTTGGGTTGTAACCTGGCCAACATACGAACAATACTTTCTTTTAAAGTAGTACCACGTACAATACTGTCGTCAATCACCACTAATGTATCTTCGTTTTTGCGAACCGTTCCGTAAGTAATATCGTACACGTGCTGCACCATTTCGTTACGGTTCGTGTCTTCGGTAATAAAGGTTCGCAGCTTTACATCTTTAATGGCAATTTTTTCCTGGCGGATTTTTCTGGTTACCATCTCTTCCAGTTTCTCGGGCGTATAATCATTTCCCCAACTGAGTATACGTTCTACTTTTATTTTATTCAGGTATTCTTCCATACCCTTTACTAAACCATAAAATGCTACTTCCGCAGTATTGGGTATGTAAGAGAAAATAGTATTCTTAAGGTCGTAACTGATGCTTTCCAAAACCGTTTTACTCAGGTGGTGGCCTAATGCAATCCGCTCCCTGTAAATTTTCTCATCACTGCCCCGCGAGAAATAAATACGTTCAAAACTGCAGGCCCTTCTTTCTTTGGGTGCTAATATTTGCTCAATGGTATAATTTCCATTATCATCTACAATTAATGCCATACCCGGCATAAGTTCCAGCACTTCATTCTCGCCCACATTAAAGGTGGTTCGTATAGCGGCTCTTTCACTGGCAGCAACAATCACTTCATCATTAATATAATAATAAGCCGGGCGAATGCCGTGGGCATCCCGCATTACAAAGCTGTATCCGTTGCCCAATAAGGCACCCACTGTATAGCCACCATCGAATAATGGCGTAGCCTTTTTTAATACTCTGGCAATATCTGCAGCATTGGGGTGCTGTTCATCTTCTTTCGTTAAAAAATAATGCACTACTTCCATCATCGCCGCCAGGTCGCTTTGTTTCTGAAAATCGCCCGGGCTCATATTAATCAGGTCAAACAATTCATCTGTATTCACCAGGTTAAAATTACCTGCCAATGCCAG
>JAYTOS010000142.1:0-2377 GCA_043747705.1 Bacteroidota bacterium | reverse complement strand
TGGACAAGAAAAGAAATAAGGGCTGATTTGGCGAATAAAAATACGCAAACGATTGCGTAATAAAATGAATTGATATTATCCTTTTAAAATATCATTGCTACACGAAAATTGCCATATGGAAAAGAAAGCTGCCATTCTTGCGTTAATACCCCAACAAGGCATTTTGCCACTGTATTTTTATAAGGATGCCACCGTTAGTATTGAAGTGTTGAAAGCCTTATACGCAGCCGGTATCCACGCGGTAGAATACACCAACCGCGGAGAAGCCGCCTTACAGAATTTTAAAGAAATGCGCAAAGTATGCGATACCGAACTTAAAGGCATGTACCTCGGTATAGGTACTATCAAGAACGGTGAAATGGCACAAACTTTCATAGATGCCGGAACCGATTACATCATTTGCCCAGGACTGGTTGAATCGGTTGTTGCTGTAGCTGATAAAAACAATATGCTCTGGGTGCCGGGTTGTATGACGCCATCCGAAATCATCAAAGCAGAAACCCTGGGTGCAAAAATGATCAAACTGTTCCCCGGTAATATCCTTGGTCCTGGTTTCTTATCAGCCATTAAAGAAATATTCCCCGGCCTGTTGTTTATGCCTACCGGTGGTGTGGAACTGGATAAAGAAAATATTGCCGGCTGGTTTAAAGCCGGAGTTTGTGCCGTGGGCATGGGAAGCAAACTCATTACCAAACAATTACTCGAAGCAAAAGAGTATTCACAGATCACTGCTGCTACCAAAGAGGTATTGGCTATTATTCAGTCGATCAAATCATAACCATGACAAAAGAAAAAATAGGCAATTACAGATGGGTGGTAGTTGCATTGTTATTTTTTGCAACCACCATCAATTATATAGACCGGCAGGTGATAGGTTTATTGAAGCCAACCCTGTCACTGGAATTTGGATGGGATAATACCACTTTTGGTTATATCAATGGTTTTTTTCAACTTTTTTATGCGTTGGGCCTGTTGGCATTCGGAAGGGTAATAGATAAAATAGGAACAAAAATTGGTTATACAGTCTCTATCATAATATGGAGTATAGCCGCAATGGCTCATGCATTGGCAAAATCAACTTTAGGATTTACGATAGCCAGGTCCGGATTAGGACTTGGCGAATCAGGAAACTTTCCTGCTGCAATCAAATCTGTTGCGGAATGGTTTCCCAAAAAAGAAAGAGCCTTTGCCACAGGCATTTTTAATTCTGGTGCAAATATTGGTGCCGTAGTAGCCCCTATAATGGTACCCTGGATACTGGGTGCTTATGGCTGGAGGGAAGCTTTTCTTATTACAGGTGCATTGGGTTTTATATGGCTGATATTCTGGCTGATCATGTATGAATTGCCGGCCAGAAAAAAGAAACTGAGTAAAGCAGAGTTTGATTATATACATAGTGATGATGATGAAGTGGCTGATGTGCATGCAAAACCTATTCCATGGAAACAATTGCTTACCATCCGGCAGACCTGGGCTTTTTTTATGGGAAAATTTTTAACAGATCCCATCTGGTGGTTCTTTCTATTCTGGTTGCCCGGTTATTTCAGTGACACCTTTAAGCTAGATCTCACCAAACCCGGATGGCCATTGGTTATTGTGTATTCCGCAACTACATTTGGCAGTATTGGCGGAGGTTATTTATCCTCTTATTTAATTAAAAGTGGATGGGCTGTAGCCAGGGCACGCAAAGTGTCTATGCTTTTTTTCGCATTCTGCGTGGTGCCAATTGTGACTGCAAGGTTTTTCGATAATCAATGGGTGATTGTTGCATTAATAAGCCTGGCAGCAGCTGCGCATCAGGCATGGAGTGCCAATATTTTTACAACTGCATCAGATATGTTCCCTAAAAGAGCAGTAAGTTCTGTGGTAGGTATCGGAGGTATGGCAGGCTCTATCGGTGGTATTTTATTTCAGCCAATGGTAGGAATGATTCTTGATTATTTTGAAAAACTTGGCAACAAAACACTCGGCTATAATATTATTTTTCTTATTTGTGGAAGTGCCTATCTTATCGCGTGGCTGGTGATGCATTTTCTTATTGGGAAACGAACTAAAGTAGACTTGTAAACCTTGGATATTTTTTTCAGATCAATGAAATATGTTTTTAAATAAGGATGGGCTGATTAAGCGCGCATTTTAAAGAGGCTCAGAAATTTAATTATAAGCTTGCAGCTATCAGCTAAAAGCCAACAGCTAAAAATAGTATATGTGTAATCCTACGAATCTTGTTGCCGCATTATTGATTACTGCATTACCATGCCTGCTAATGGCACAATCCAGGAACCAGGTAATTGTAAAAGATGATCCCACACAAAAAAGAGTGAATATTACAGTAGGGGGTAAACCTTTTACTGAGTTTGTTTATACTGATACGGTT
>JAYTOS010000141.1:0-1519 GCA_043747705.1 Bacteroidota bacterium | reverse complement strand
GCTCCCCCTTCTGGACTTGAACCAGAGACCCTCTGATTAACAGTCAGATGCTCTAACCAACTGAGCTAAGGAGGAGTATAACTTGCTAAGTCGCAATTTTCCCATAAGGGGTTGCAAAAATAGGGAAAAATGCTTCCTAACAAAATCTCTGTCGCAAAAAAATCACAGGGAAGCCCAAAAACCTTTGTCCTCCCAACCTATATATATGCCGTCTTCCCTTTTTTCCACAGCGAAGGTCTTTAAATAATAGCCCTCCCCACTCGTATTCCTACCATTTTTCATATCAAAACGGTAGCGGTGAAGGGGGCAGGTTACCTGCCCGGCCGGATTAATATGCCCATCAGCCATAATTCCACTGGCATGGGGACATTTATGGGCAAAAGCTAACAATTGGCCATTAAACCGTGCAATAGTTACCTTTTTGTCACCCGCTTCTACCAAACACATATGGTTAGGTTGCCAGTTGATGGATAGTTCACTATCAGCTATTTTGTGCCAGGTCATGGAAATTTGAGAGTTTGAGAATTTGAAGATTTGAAAATAAGATAAGGGGAGAATAAGGTCATTCGTGTTTAGACAACCTCATTTTACAAACCCAATTCTCAAATTAAAATTGAATCGTCCGGTAAGGATACCGCACCTTATACATTTCCCGTACTTTTACAAGAATCATCTCCCGCAGGGCATCAATATTATTTTTTTCCTGGGCCGAAATAAATACCGCGTTATTATCTGTGGCTTCATCCCATTTTTCTTTCAGCTCGCGTAATATTTCCTGCTGCACACTTTCATCCAGCCACTCATCAAAATTCTTTTCCTCATACAAATCCATCTTATTAAAAATGGTAAGTATGGGTTTATCAAAAGCTTTTAATTCCTGCAAGGTCTTATTCACCACGCCTATCTGTTCTTCGTATTGCGGATGCGATATATCTACCACATGCAGTAAAATATCTGCCTCCCTTACTTCATCTAACGTGCTCTTAAAACTCTCTATCAAATGATGCGGCAATTTGCGTATAAAACCTACCGTATCACTCAATAAAAATGGCGTATTCTCAAATACTACTTTGCGCGTGGTGGTATCAAGGGTGGCAAAAAGTTTGTTTTCGGCAAAAACTTCTGCCTTGCTTAACAATGTCATTAAGGTACTTTTTCCAACATTGGTATAACCCACCAAAGCCACTCGTATAAGCTCGCCGCGCTCTTTGCGTTGGGTGAATGCCTGTTTGTCTATATCGCCCAATCTTTTTCTGAGTAACGATATTTTATCTTTTACTATCCGGCGGTCTGTTTCAATTTCTGTTTCACCCGGGCCGCGTGTTCCAATACCGCCGCCCTGTCTTTCCAAGTGTTTCCACATGCCTTTTAACCGGGGAAGCAGGTATTGGTATTGCGCCAGTTCTACCTGCACTTTGGCCTGCGCGGTGCGTGCCCGGCTGGCGAAAATATCCAGTATCAGGTCACTACGGTCAATGGTTTTTACGCCGAGTTCTTTTTCAATATTGGATATCTGTGA